>CAYWZR010000004.1:0-28962 GCA_964462885.1 uncultured Nitrospirota bacterium | reverse complement strand
GATACATATTAGAAAGCGCCTGCCTTACACTTCCGGACTTATCACCGCTACGATCAAGACCGACCACCAGGCCGTAGCCCACAAGCTGGTTGTCACGAACACCCGAGATTGTCGAAATATCCTTCAGCCTTTCAGCGTATGTGGTTGAAGGCAGGATAAAAAAGTATCCAATAAACAGGATAAAAAACGCAGCCGCACCCTTTGACGATATTTTCATAACGATTCCTCAACTTTTCTCAACTTTCACAGTTCACTCTTCTTACTTCACAATTCACACGTCATCAAAACGGCCATACATGATCCAGAACCCTGGTCATCCAACCGGGCGCCTGCTGATCATCCAGGACACCCTCGCCTGTAAAAGAAATTTTAGCGTCGGCAATATACGTAGATAAAACAGTATTATTCGATCGTATATCCAAGGGTCTAACAATACCTCGCAGAACAAGGATTTGGTTCTCGTTGTTTATAAGGGTTTCCTTACGCGCTTCAAGTACGAAGTTTCCGTTAGGAAGCACTTCGGCAACCTTAGCTGTAATAGAGGCTGACAGGGTTCCGCCCCTTGTAGTTTCGCCATCACTTCCAAGCAGGGTTTTAACTCCTCCTTTAAGTTCAGGTAAAAAAGAGGTTCCTGCCCCCAGAAAATCTCTCATTGTAAGATTTAGCGGCAAGCCGAAAAGACTTGTTACCGATCGGTCATCCGATGTTGTTCTTTCAGTATCAGTCGTGGCGGTTTTTGCGCCTTTAGCGCTCTCAACTATTTTGATGGTTACCAGATCGTTTATACCGCTTGCACGGTTATCACGAAAAAGTCCTTGGTTCCCTCCCCTCCAGAGTGATCCAGCAGTAGCTTTTTCAGAAGGCCCAACCGGATAATACCTGGGAGGCATCGGCTCTTTTTTTATCATCCGCGCTTCCTTTAAACCACTGCATCCTGAAAAAACGGATATCGTAAAAAAACATATGACCACAAAAAAATTCAAAAAATCACCTCTACTGTTCCGGGGTTCACAAGCCATCCCACGACCTCCTTCTTAGACATAATATTCATAACCCTTACGGAACGACCCTTATATCCATCCTCTTTAAGAATTCCAGGGACCACCACCTTAACCGGGCCGTTGTCAGCCACAAGAAGTACCCGGCTTCCCTTTCTGGCTGCAGGAACCTCCTTGAAGTAGGAAAGTTTAAGCAGCATATTTACTCCAAGAGAGCGTGACGCGACTAATCCCTCAAGCTCAGATGAATCCGATAAGGCACCCTTGGGAACTCTGCTTACATCCATCTCCCGGTCGACAATATCAGACTGACTAATCGGCTGCCCCTTGGATAGTGAACGAACAAGGTAGAAAACACGTCTATAAGCTTTTACAACAGCGCTGGCACGAAAAGTAATTTCGTTATCTCCAAATGTTGCAAGCATCTGAAAGTTTCGTCGGCCAAGGGGTTTGGAAGGAAGTGCTCCTATCACCTCAATAACCGGATCATCAGAAAGATCATTAGAAAAATCATTAGAAATAATACCGGGCTTCAGTCTTACTCTGGAAACCTCAACCCTTTCACACTCGGAAGAACCGGTAACACGCTCTTCAATAGCCACCCGGACGTACTCGACAACATCAACAGCCAGAGCTTTACCGGGCATTAACAGAACAAAGAATCCAAGACATCCAAGATATCCAAGATATCCAAAAAGCCTGCTTACTATGTATAAATTTTTAAAGAAACTTATCATTTTCGTGGTTACCTCCTCATGTTGTTTGCCATTTGTAATATTTCATCACTGGCCTGAACAACTTTGGAACTTAGCTCGTAGGCCCGCTGGCTGACAATCAGGTTAACCATTTCGTCCACAACGTTTACATTCGAGGTTTCAAGAAATCCCTGTCCGATTGTGCCAAGCCCCTCGGAGCCGGGGATATTCAGCGTAGCTGGGCCAGAGGATTGGGTAACTCCGTAGAGGTTGCTGCCCAGAGCCTCAAGCCCGCCTGGATTTGCAAATCTGGCCAGTTCTATCTGGCCTACTTCCGTGGGAGTTTCGGTTCCCGGCTGCAGGACCGAAACGACACCGTCTGTGGATATATCCACTCTGGTGGTATCGATAGGAAGGGTTATTGCAGGTTCAAGAGGTAAGCCGTCCGAGCTTACCATATTGCCCTGGCTGTCGAGTTTGAAGGTTCCGGCGCGGCTATATACTATAGTGCCATCAAGTTGTAGAATCTGGAAGAATCCGTCACCCTCTATTACCATATCCATCGGGTTTTCGGTTCGTATAAAATCGCCCTGACTAAAAACCTTCTGCACTGCCACAGGTCTTACACCAAGCCCTACTTGCAGAGATGTAGGAACCTCCATGCCGGCAGCATTTGTAACTCCGGCTATACGCATTGTCTGGTACATAAGATCCTGAAAATCGGCCCGGCTTCTTTTATACCCTGTTGTGTTTACGTTTGCCAGGTTGTTGGAAATGACATCGATGTTTATCTGCTGCGCCTGCATTCCAGTAGCTGCTGTAAAAAGTGATCTTATCATGCTGAACGTCTCCTTGTTTTAAGTGTCAAATCGTCGATTTATAAGATCTTTATGTTAATAATTTAAACCCTTGCAAGTTCATTTGCCGCCTTGCTTGCCAGTGCATCGAAGGCCTGTATTACTTTCTGGTTTGTCTCGTATATCCGCATAGCCTCGACAAGGCCGATCATCTCCCTAAACGCATTCACATTCGAGTGTTCAAGCGCGCCTTGCTTAACCTCGGCGTCAACCTTAACAGGGGTGCCGCTAAAAAGGCTTGCTCCCTGCTTGGCCGGATTCTTAAGCCCCACAAGCTTCAGTGAGCTTGCCACTACGCCGTCCACCGAAATTTGTCCGTTCCGGTTAATTGATATCTCTCCTCCCTTGCGAAGGATTATTGGTCCTGATTCGGAGAGAACCTTATGCCCATCTGCATTAACCAGGCCGCCACTACCATCCAGCTTAAAAACACCGTTTCGTGTATATCGTTCGCCCTCAGGCGTACTGACAGAAAAAAAGGCATCTCCAAATATAGCCACATCCAATGTATTGCCTGTATAAAATATTTCACCTGGCGTAAAGTCAGTCTCCTGTTTATTGAGTGTTGCCATGGTTTTTGACTTTGGATATAAAGCCGGAGCAGGTTGTGCCAGATCTTCAGACAACATATAGCTTCTAAATGACATGCGGTCGCGCTTGTAACCAGTTGTGCTGACATTGGCAAGGTTCTGGGCTATTATATCGACCTGCTGGTGCCTGAGAACCGCGCCTGATAATCCTACATATATTCCTTTGTACATAACTAAACTCCGTTCTACTTGTGGTTGCCTTGGGTGTTGCAAAGTCTATGCCATATAAAATAGTTGCTGTTCTACTGAACTTATCAGACATACAGGTAGGCAATTTGTGCGGTATGGGAAAGTTTTTCCCACCTCTTTGAAGCGCCTTGAACTTAACTTTGTGTGTTTTGCTTTGACAGTCATATGCTATATTGAGTAGCATATTTTCCTTGGATAAACTTGGAGGACTATTTATATGCCTAAACACATCTATACAGATGCGGCTTCATGTTGGAAAGCAATACTTCACGACATTAAGATCGGTCGAGACCTTCTGCCGCAAATAGAGCGCTTCGCCAGAGAAAACATAAAGCCAACCCATATATCTTTTGGTACCTCCGGGTGGCGTGGAGAAACTGGCGTTGATTTCACGTTTCACAACCTTGGAGTGCTGACATCTGCGATAGTGGAAATGTTCAAAACGGCAGGGGCTGAAACCATGAAGGCCCTGGGAGCTGAAAGTTTCGAGGAGATAAAAAAACGTGGTGTGATCGTAGGACATGATAACAGATTTCTAGGCCCAAGCTTTGCCAGCGAGGTTATGGGGATTCTACATTCTGAAGGAATACGCGTTTATTACGGTGGCGAGGCAACGACTCCTGAGCTCTCGGCTGCGGTCGACCGTCTTGGAGCCGCCTGCTCGATAAATCTTTCACCCTCCCACAACCCGGCAAACTATTCCGGTTTTAAATTCAATCCCGGTGACGGCGGGCCTGCCGGTAAAGAGATAACTTCGGTGATCGAAGACAATGCCAACAGCAAGATGAAAGCCGGTGTAGCTCCAGCTCCAGCTCCACTTGGGGAATTCGAACGAATAAACGCCATGGATTTACACGAGGATTTTCTTAGGGCCAGGGGAACGCTGGATCTTGATGGAATTCGCGAATTCGTAGAGTCACAAGACTGTTTGATAGCCATAGACCACATGCATGGAGCAAGCCGGGGCCGCCCGGAGCATTTTCTCGGTCAAACCTCCAAGGTGCGAGTAATACGCACTGAAGATGACGTCTTATTTGGCGGAATTGCGCCAGAGCCCTCTGCCGCAAACATGTCTATATTAATGGATACGCTGAGAAGTTCAAAGGCAAAATTCAAACTTGGCGCTCTCATTGACCCAGACGGTGACCGGATAAGATTCACTGACGGTGTACGAGATATTTCCATGAATTACTTCGGTGCTATGGCGCTCCATTATCTGCATCATTACAAAAATATTGACGGAGTTCTGGTTAAATCAGTTGCCACATCTAACTTTGGAAACGCCGTGGCTGAAGGGCTTGGCATATCTGTAAACGAGGTCCCGGTCGGATTTAAAAATTTTCGCCCTTTTATGCTTCCTGATGCCACGGAGCGCGCAATTGTTGCCTATGAAGAAAGTGACGGAATTTCGGGTTACAACAATACCCTTGAAAAAGATGCTACATTCGGACTGCTTTTGGCTATTGAAATGATAGCAGCTACAGGTAAAAATCTTAGCGAATACCTGGCTGATCTGGAGAAAGAATTCGGAGCCTTCTATCCACAACGTGCCGGCTTGTCAGTTGACAAAGCTTCGATCGGACCTGTTCTGGCAAGAAAACTGGCCTCCATACAAAAAAAATACACCGCAGGTTCGAACATACAGATAGGTGGGAGTACAAAAAGGGTTAAGAAAATAATCACTCTTGACGGCACCAAGATCGTCTTTGAAGACGGCTCCTGGCTCCTGATCAGACCATCGGGCACAGAACCTAAGGTACGATTTTATATAGAAACGCGTTCAGCAGGAGAGCAGGCGGCTATGGTGGAAACGGCGGAGCAGCTAACACAAGCCGCCCTTTAGAAATTAAGAGTTAGGAATAGTGAATAGTGAAATATCTCCCCATTCACTATTCCTAATTCACTATTCTTATACTGTTATAGTAGATCCATAATTAAAATAAGGTGAGAGTATGTTATAGATTTCAGTGACAGGAACTCCTCTTCTTTTAAGGGATAAATATATTCCGCCTCTGTTTACATTACCTACCAACTGTACCCCTTTAGTTTGCTCATCCTCTCCTAAGTAAATCTTCACTATTCCTTTAGCATCATCCCTCTTCAGGACCCTGTTCCCTTTCTGTATACCAAAAGAAAGGACAGGCAATCCAAAGATTGTTAGCACATTCATGTCCTCGAAATGAAAGTCAAACCTCTTTTCATCACCTATCATATTACACCCAGCTATCTCTCCACCCTTTACTGCATTAACATGTATGGGATTAACCTTACTCATTCCATGAATCTCCATCTCGGCCAAATCCCCTGCTGCATATATATTTGGAATATTGGTTCTCATCCGGTTATCTACCGTTACGCCAAGATTAGTTTTGATAGAGGCATTCTTTATCATTTCGAGATTGGGGCTTACCCCAACAGATACAATCAATATATTACAGGAAATACTATCCTCAGTATCTAGGATAATTCCTTCTAACTCCCTATTAATGCTGCTTCGCTTTATAGATTCTATTGCCCTACCCGTAATTATATTTAAACCATTGTCTTTTAAGTGTTTTTCTACTATACCGGCAATTTCTCCATCAAGCATTCTGGGAAGCACTCTATTCTCTTTTTCAACCACTGTAACTTTACCCCCTATTTTAGATAGAGCTTCAGCAATCTCAAGGCCTATAAACCCGGCACCCATCACAACAACCTCTTTAGCTTCTCTGGCAGCAAAGATAATTCTGTCAGCATCATGAAGAGTTTTGAAAAAGAATACCCCATTCCCCTCAATACCCGGCAGTTGCGGTACAATAGGCTTTGAACCAGCGGCTAAAAGGAGCCTGTCATATCCAAGCTCGCTGCCATCAGAGAGTCTGACTTTATTGTCAGCCGATTTGACCTCATTGACAGCAATATTAAAGAGTGTATCTATCTGATTTTCGTCATAGAAATTGCTCACCCTCATATGGAGTTTATTCTTTCCGATTTCGCCGCTAACATACTGGGCAAGAAAGCAAGGGGTATAGGCTCTTTCAGCCTCTTTTGACAATATGGTAATTTCAGAATCCCTATCCCTTTTACGAATGGCCTCTACTGCACTAATGGCAGCAGCTCCATTACCTACGATTACTATCTTCATTCTTATATTCCCAGTGCCGTCCTCTTCTGGGCAATATGGGACATAAGCCCCTCAGCCGCCTTTATAGGATCAAGTTCCACATATGCCCTGCCGCCGGTAATTCCTTCGAGATCCTCTGTCAAAAGCTTAGTAGCCACAGGACTTCCAAGAATCCTCGGTGATGGTGCTATGTGAACCAGCAGGCCGAGTGCAAGCAACCAGGTGCCTATTGCTATTGCCTTCTCCTGGACAAGTTCAGGCGCTGATCCGGCTACCGGCAGCTGGCTTATCTTTACATTAAGCTTATCTGCCAGGGCACCTAGAAGGGTAGCTATACGGGAATTGTCCACACACGACCCCATATGCCACACAGGAGGTAGAGGTGCACTTAGTCCGGCAGCCTCTCCAAGGGCGGTAAGCACCGTCTTCAACCCCTCCCCACAATATTTATCAGTGGCATCTGAATTCATAAGGTCTGCCTGTGCACATATATGGGCGGTACAACCTGTTGTAACAACCAATACATTCTTTTTCAGGAGTGCTTTCACCATCTTATCTGTCATGGATGTGTCTCTCATCTTTATACTGGGACACCCTGCAAATCCCACTACACCATAGATATTCCCACTCACTATGTTGTCAATTACAGGCTTCAAAGGATCTGAGGAATCAACCTTCTTAAGCACGTCAATAATAGCCTCTACTGAAAACCCTACAAGGCCCACTGATTTTTCTGCCGGAATTGTCACATCCTTCCCTTCCCTTGCCTTAAATGCCTCTATCGCCATCCTGACAATCTTTTTTGCCTCCTCGTCCGCATGCTCGGGTTCAAAAGAGACATGGGAAGCGCCTGGAATTTTAACAGATTCTTCTGTGGTGATAATCTTTGTGTTGTAGCATTCCGAGATCTTTGTTATAGAGGGCCAGATACACTGGATATCCACAACCATAGCATCCACTGCCCCGGTCAGGAGTATAAGCTCTGACTGTAGGTTGTGCGCTGCCATCGGAACATTGTGTCTCATGGTAAGCTCATTGCCTGTGCAACAGACACCCACCATATTTATGCCCTCTGCACTTACTTCCTTTGCCTCACCCTCAAGCTTACCTGCCCATTCGAGTATCTTTTCTGACAGGACAGGGTTATGACCATGCATAGCGATATTTACCTTATCCTTCTCAAGAACCCCCATGTTTGCCTCTATAGCCCTGACCTTAGGAGTTCCAAACATGATATCCTGAAAATCCGTAGCCATACTTAACCCTGCATAACCATCCACGATTCCCATCCTGAGACAGGCAAGAAGTAAATTGGTGGGATCTGCATCATTGCCCATAGAGGTTCTGTGCATTGCCTCTTCAATCTCATTATGGGCATTGGAAACAAGTAGTCCCAACTTTTCCCACATTTCGATTTCCTTCTTTGGTGCTCTCAATTTAATCCAGTTCATTGGTTCGTCATTCTGCCGAGTTATATCCTCTAATGCTTTATCAACAACTTCTAAGCCGATCTCGGTATCAGACCTGCCATTTATTTCAATACCAAGCCCGTTGGCCAGCTCCATCAACTTATCCCTGCCGGTTACTTTATATCCTGGAGCCTTGCCTTCCAGCATCTTCTTAAAAGCAAGGACAACATGCCGTGCATGTCCTACATGTGATGCTGCACCGCCAACTTCCTCTCTTAGCAGGTTTCTACATACTATGGTGTCCACCGAGGCCCCACATACCCCTTTTGATGCACCATTGCCAAAGGGATCTATTCTGCATGGCCCCATATAACACATCCTGCAACAGCTTCCGAGTTCTCCAAAACCACACTGTGGTTGCTGTGCCTCAAGCCTGTCAAACCCCGTCTCTATTCCTATTTCCACTGCCTTGTTTATCAAGGTCTGCGAAGCCTTATCCAGTTTCTTTATTTCCATGCTACATGCCTCCCATTGTTCTTAATAAATCTAATGTAGTAACCTCTGATCTTTTCTCTTGTATACTGCCCATTGCTATCGCAACAGTCTTAGCAGTATTAATCCTCTTCTCTTTAGTCAGATCATCTACTTCACCGAATATGAGTGCCTGAGTTGGACAGGCTTCCACACAAGCTGGTTTTTTCCCCTCTTTTAAGCGTGGTTTGCAAAAGTCACATTTAACCGCTACTTTGTTCTCTGGATTTAAAGAAATAGCACCAAAGGGACAGACCATGGCACACATAAAGCAACCCATACATCTGTCTTCATTAACAATGACAGCTCCAATATCTGTCTCTCTACTCATTGCCCCTGTAGGGCAGGTTTTAATACATGCTGCATCAGCACAATGCATACACTTTGCAGGATATGAAAAGGAGAAGGCCTTCTCTACATGTACTCTCTTTATTGGCGAGGGCTTTTCAAAAATAGCTGTTAAAAGGTCTTTGGAAGAAGAATGTTCAACTGCACAGGCAATCTCACAGGATTTACAGGCAGTGCATCTTTCGATATCAATGAAAACCTCTTTCATAATTAATTACCTCCCGGTCTTTAGTAAAATTCACAGTCACACTACATCCTCCATGTTCCCCCAAAAAAGCACTTATAAGGTTTTTTTAGGCCTTAACTCTGTTCTTTCCCTTTGTTGTTCAGCGAGTTATTTCGGTCCGATCCCATTCAATATTCAGGTCATATGTCGGGAAAGATCGCTTTTCAGTAAGACAGGAAAGGGTGAAGTATTTTGTTCCTCTTGGATTGGAAAGGATCAAAATTGCCATCTTCGTCAATCAACATATAAAGCGTGTTTTTTCCACTTAGATAGTTTAGATCTTCAATCTGTCAAATGTGTAGCCGCGACCCCGTGAAAATGTATGATAAATTTGCCGTTTGAAAATGTTTATAGCCCAAGATCATGAAGTAGTCAACAGTAAACTTCAACCTAATTGCTCCGTCCTTTGCCTGCTCCAAAGTAACACTATTGTGCCAACTGCAATGGCACACCAAAGCAAGGCCCATACGATTTCTGGCAGCCAGGTTATATTGGCAAGGGTAGCACCATCTCCGTAATGCCGCCCATCGATGAGATCTAGGGGGGCACGAGCTGCACTGACCATGATATAGACACCGGCAAACTCCATGACGCGTGGAAATATTTCACCAATGACATAGCGGAAAGAGACATACAGTGTACCGCTAATAATCAACATGATCAGTATGGTGATGATATCTTTGGCATATAGGATACCCGAGATAATAATCATACTTAGCATGACGAAGGCAAGCCAACGACTGGCCGATCCACTTGCCTTGGCGAAGAGATAGATTGTCGCACCCCATGCTACGGCACCGGTGTAACCGGAAAAAGTCACAAATGGTTGCCAACCACCCTTGGTATAACACAGGCCAGAACCGTTAAAGTGCAGTACGATTCGCTCAATGGAACCGCCGCTGACCATGGCTGCTAGACCATGACTGATTTCATGTAAATACGTCTCTATCCAGGAAAATGGCCAATGAACAAAGGGAATCGCGGATAAGACGAATGCGCCAATGACAAAGAGGATAAATTGATGATGGTGCTTCATATTCTAATAAGTTAGTATCAGGTTTTTCTGTGGTTTCACAGAGTTAACCTAACATTTGCATAGATTTTCGGCTGAGACCGCGTTACGCTTGCAATACAAAAAATATGCAACAATTAGGTAAAGCTCGGACTATAAACCTTGCGTAGTATTGATGGATTTGTAAAAAGTAGCCATTCTTTTTGGATTGCGCCACATTGCCAGTTTGAACAAGTGTATAGATACCATAAATAAACAAGCTTTCATCATTTCGTGGTCGATGTTTTGATTTCCCACGTTCAAAAAGGCCAGCCTCCCCCAATCGACACCAAACCCATCCATCGGGTAAGTTCAAAAGGAATCTCATCCTCGCTGATCGGCAACAGCGGTTTCTGCTGCTTGATTTTCTTCTCCTTAACGAGATTATTCCCGTAAGTTTTTGTGTCCAGATTTTTTTTAATAATGTTGCATAATTTTCTTTTGGATATCCCAGCCAACCTGCTCAATTGCAGGTGTGATAAACTTGGTGCAGATATCTCTTTCTGAAAGGATTTTTTTATTCATAAGGAGCCGTTACTTGAGAATTTCCGGTCACGGTTGTGCCGCTCATAGGCAACACGAATAGGGCCTTTGTTCATCCTTCTGCATCACCAAGTGGTATTCGGCGATAAAAGAAGAAACATCTGTTGTAACTATTCAGGTCTTCCCCTTTGGAAAAGGGGGGAATGAATAGCTGAACAGTTACCATCTGTTAACTATTAGAAGAATTGACGAAATTATAGTCAAAAACTGGCTGGAAATACAAGAAAAATTGGCGGGTGCAAGTTATTTTTTTGGTGTCTTCTAAGAAACATTAAATACATCTATATGAAGAGCCTGTTGCACCAACCGGTTATATATTTGCAATACTTCTTACCTCTTCTGCTTCCGAACTGTTGGCAAAAATAGCCTCGGATATAACACGGGTCGTAATTTCATCCAAATGTTCTCTAAGAGCGCTGTCTAATTCCACAAACTCAGGCCAAAGAGTTTCATTCACAAATTTTTTAGACAACTTTGCCATTACGGTTGTATGGCGCTGACGATAATATCTATAAGGTTTAATACCATACCTTCTTAATAAAGCGACGAATAACTTCCTTGACCACGCATCATTTAAAGAGAATTTATATTCTATAGGAGGGTCAATTAATTTATACTCTTCAAGCTTTTTCCTTATACGTTCTATCGCAGCTCCAGCCGCAATTCGTTCGCCATCTGTAGTCGCTCCGGCAAAAAGGGCTTCAATCAGTTTCAATTTTTCCGCTAATTTTTTTTCAATAGGCATAATTTATATTAGGTGATTTCGGATCAAGCTGATATTGAAGGACGGGGTTGTCGGATGCGTTTTTCTCCTGGTTTAGAACCAGCTTGAGCTTTTCAGATACTCTTGACTATCGCTTTGCGTGAAAGTCCACACGTGCGACTGTCCATAGATACACTCCCGTATTTCAAAGATTTGGTCTCGACTGCTGTCATGATACGACGAGTTCGTTCATCCAAGAGCTGCTCCGTATTGTATTAAAATTTTCCTCCAAATATTTATTTAGGCCCTCTAAGGTGATCAAGCCCCTTGAGGGTCACTTTTCAAGCCACCCTTTTTAGGAATGGTAATTGATCTATGGCGCTTAGAACCTAAGTAATTAAATAAGGATTAAACATGTCGAGGGTTTTGTATGAAGTAGATATATTCGATAACCTATTGAATATATCGAATATTTTGCCGTAAATGCAATTAGTAGCTACGAGTATTATTTGCTCGTTTATTGAATGAGATCATTATAGTTACGCCATTTAGACTTTTTACAGGGGCATTAAAATATAAAACACTCCATTTTTGTGAACCTTCGCGAGAATTTCACTAGTTGGTGTTAGAAAAACTTTACACTTTTTTTTTGCATTTCTCTAAAAACTCCCTAATAATGCCTATTGTTTAGGCAGTTTTTATTGTAATTTTTTGTAACGCTTTATAAATAAAGAATAAATAGCCAGTATGACTAACTGTTGGAAAACTTTACACTTTTGTTGTGGATAAAATGTTGCATTTCTAAAAAAGATTGCAATGTTAATAAGTTGCAGGTTTGGCATGGTTGTTGCAGTGTTTAAATGCAATTAATATGGACTGTATAAAAATGAATGAGTTTTTAATGTCACGACTCATCAAGCTTATATTTCGATAGGCAAACATGATGACATAAAATAATACCACTTGTTAGTTCATGGGCAACTATGTGTCAGTAAATTAATTTCTGCCTTAAAAGCGGTGATCGTAATACTTTACGGTTAACTAACAGTGTTGCTTAGTAACTATATGAAAAATAAGGTTTTTATGGTTAAATTGAAAAATGATTGAAATATCAAATTTTTCCCTTGACATATTTTGAGATGGAATGTTAGGTTACATCACTTAATTTTAACATTTAGGGACTGTAGTCGAAAAATAAATACACTTTAGGAGGTGTAAGTTTATGAAAATGAAAAAGACTTACTCGGTATACTCGCTTTTTCTGATGCTTGCAGGATTGGTTTTGTTTATGGCTCAGGGTGTGGAGGCCAAAACAACGAAAACGCCTTTTACGAGCGACTCAGCTACTAATGCTCTTGCCGCTCTGCAGGCAGATGCTACAGCCGTGATGTTCGACACCCGGACAGTGGATGAGCATAACGGATGCGGGCAGCCATGGAATGCAGGTAATGCGTGTCCGGGCGCTGCTACTCACGACCGCACGCCGATGTGGGATGTGACGGTAAATGGTGAAACTGTAAGCAAGCTTCCAATAACTGTGCCCTACTGGGACAAAGCAGAGGTCAGGGGAACTGGGGTGCCCGAGGGTGAAACCGAAACTCCGCCGAGATACGAGACTAGAGAAATTATAGAGAAGCTACTTGCCGCCGGTGTGATAGATTTTGATACACCGATATACCTTATATGCCGTACCGCCTATAGAAGTTTTTATATGTCGGATTGGATGGATGACCAGACTTTCTACAGTGCCATTACAGGTACTACCGAATATTTTGAAAAACTCATTAATATTGATACTGACGGCACTCCTGGTGGTGGTCTGGGAGGCATGCAGGAGTGGATTGACAACGGTCTGCCTCTCTATAGCGATAGCCTAACTGCATCCGACAACTTTGTTCCACCACAGGTTTTCTCAGTAACACCGAAAGATGGTGATACACTGAGCACCGGAGATGTATCCTTTACTGTTAGCGTTTTGGAGGCGACTACGGCAACTGGCGGTGTATTTACCGGGACTTACGGCGGATATTCTACAGTAACGGATGTTTCCCTATATATTGACCAAAATGCAACTGCAGTGGCTTCCGACTCAACCGATACCACTGGTGCTGTCTGGACGGACTATACTTTTCCTCAAACACTAACAAGTGCTACTTATACCTGGAATTCGAGTGTAACAAACAGCCCTGGAACTAGCTGGAATCAGAACGTCATTGAGCAGGCGGCGGACTCTGGCCTAAAAGGTCCTGGCGAAAGGTCATTGATTGTTAACATTCAAGGTGATATCACTGTTACCCCTACTTCGCTTGACTTTGGCAATGTAGCAGTAGGAGTTACCAGCCCACCAACACAGGAGATAACAGTAACTAATGATGGTGGTACGGGTACAATCATTACCCTTGGTACTCTTTCCTCGCCTTCTGGGCCGTTCACCATTGGGTCTACAGCAACTGATGAGTGTGTTTCCAATCAGACTCTAGCCGCAGCTGAGTCTTGTAAAGTTACGGTTGAATTCAACCCGACTAGTACAGATGAACTCACAGTTACATTTACTATTCCATCCGATGATCCGGATGAGTCAGTAGTTAATGTAAGCTTAAAAGGTGCAGGAGTGAACTTACCTACGACGACCCCTGCATCTGATGCGCCGGAACTGGTTTCCCCTGGAAATAATGCAACAGGAGTATCTCCAACATTAACATTTACATGGAAGTCTTATGAAGATGCCTCTGGAATACCGGCTGTGGAATACAAACTTTTTTATTGCAAACAGAATGATTTCTCGGGATCTGGCGATGGGTGTGCCGGTAAAACTGTAGATGCAGTTGCTTCACTGGAGAATAATAAGGGTGTTTACTATTATGCCGGAACCGGTTTTGGACTTTTGCTGTTCGGCATAGTGCTTACGGGTGGTGTCAGGGAGAGAAAGAAAATCCTGTTGTTGCTTGCAGCCATGATTATAACGTCCAGCATGCTGTTTGTGTCATGTGGTGGGAGTGATAGTACAGTCAATGCCGGAGATGCTGAGCGTAGCGACTACAAAACTTTTGCGGTCGACCTTGGTTCTGTTTCTTCTGGTACATCATATTACTGGGGAGTGACGGCGGTGAATGCTGCTGGAGAGCAGACCCCGAGTGCGCTATGGAGCTTTAAAGTTGAGTAACTGCATGATGCTATTACAAAGCCGTTAACGTTATTAAGATTATAAAAAAATAGTAGGTATTACATAAACTATATAATAGGAGGAAAATATGAATGTTTTGAAAAAATTTCTGAAAAGTTTTCCGAAAAAGCGCAGAAGCCGGTTTCTGTTGGTTCTGGCATCAATTTCTGTTGTGTTACTTCCTTTGTTTCTAAACAGTTGTGGCGATGATTACAAGTCAGCCTCGGAACGTGACCCGAAGGTTAATGTCCTCATTAGTGCAAGTGATCTGAAGTACTGGGTGGATAACGGTTACGAGACAGATAAGTACGGCCAGAACAAGGTTGTAGTGCTGCATGTGGGGTCCGGTTATGATAGCGGTCATATTCCTGGGGCATTTAAAGTGAATTTAACTGACATCAAAGATCCTAAGGATGGTAACAACCCAAGGTCGGATGGTGTGAGTGAAATAGAAAGTGCTACTGCTTTAAAGGGTAATTTGGATAGACTTATACAGAACACAGGCATAGACGGCGGCACAGTCATTGTTCTTACTTCTGTGGAAGCTTCATTTGAAGCACTTGCAGGAATTTATTTTAATTTACGCTACTGGGGATTTCCTAGGAGCAAGTTAAGGGTTTTAGACGGATTTGTTGATACCACATGGACATATTCGTTGGATCTGGCAGATCCAAAACCTCCAGAAGCTACGGAGTACAGCGTATGCAATCTTACGCAGGAGCCTGACAGATTCAGAGCCCCTCTGGAAGATATGATCAATGTAGCTGCAGACAACGATCCAAAGACGGCCATAATCGATACTCGGTCTAATGCTGATGAATATAATGGCGTTGATGGGGCCACAACCTCTCAATCAGTAGCTTTTGAGGGTCATATCAGAACTGCTCTTTGGCAGGCATCCTCGCAGCTCACAGACGCTGGGGATGGAAGATTTCTTGGAATTGCAGAACTTAAGCAGCTGTTTTCTGCGTCGGCTCTTGGACTGCTTGTGGATGATACCACAACTTCTTATATCTACAGCAGCGACGGTTGGAAGGCCACTTTAACGTTTCTGGCTCTGGACGGCATACTCAATTACCCCGTAAAACTTTATGATGGCGGATGGCTAGAATGGGGGCAAATGGCCGGTGGTGGAGGCTATCTTGATGCGGATTCTAAGTGGAGAACCGATGGTTCGCTATCTGCCGTTGTTACATATAATACTACAACCACGGCTCTTTCCAGCTACAGCTTTGTCGATTCTGATGCCGCTAATGCCAACGCGGTTAATGAGGAAGATAGAGTCACTTGCTTTGAAGGTGGTGGTGGCGATGCAGGCGGATACTAAAGTAGCGATAAAATTACAAAGGAGGAGTTATTTTATGAGAAATATAAGTAAGAGACTCGGGCTTCTGTTTGTTGCGCTGACTTTCGTATTTTCCGCAGGCATACAAACAGCCGATGCTGGTGCAAATATAAAAATTGGTAAAAACAGTTCTCTGAGAATTAACTACAGAGAGCAGCTCTATACGGTATGGAGAGATACAGGATCAGGACCTGATAAAAGCGATCCGACAACCGATATTTACTTTAAACGAAATCGATTTACCTTTTCCGGTAAGGCATCAAAAACAACCGGCTTTGTCTTGCAGATAGAGCATAAAGGTCCGAGAGCCATCGGTGATCTTGAGGTTTTTGATGATAAAAGTAGTGCTCTTGGCGTACTGGACGCCTTTCTGACCTTTAAATTCTCCAGGGCTCTTAGGCTAAGAGTAGGTATTACAAAAGATCCTCTTACCCGTGAGAACAACGAGGGCTGTTTTGATACTTTGAACCTTGACAGAGGACTATTTATCTACACTCCGTTCCAGCCTTCTCGTGACACAGGTATAGTTGCATGGGGACGTACTGCTAATAAGTTATTTCAGTACAGGGTTGGTATAATGGAAGGTCGTGAAGGCGGCAATTCTCCTAAAAGCTCTCTCAGATACACTGGTAGAGTACATGTTACTTTGCTTGATCGTGTTGAATCAGCATCACTAATTTACAGAGGGTCATTTCTTGGCAAGAAAAAAGTTTTGACTTTTGGTGCTGGTGCTCAGTATGAGCCGGATGTGGTCTACGCCAACTTATCGGCACAGACCGGGGCAAAGGACAATCTGAACTATACATTCGACGGTTTCTTTGAATATCCCACACCTGCTGGAGTATTCACTTTGTCAGCAGCATACCTGGCTGTTAATTTTGACAATGCATACAAAGGCGGAGATCCTGATCCTGCGGGCCTCGATTTCTATAAAGAAAGAAAGGGCTGGTATGTGAAGGCCGGTTATCTTATTCCAACACCGTTTGTTGAAAAAGTTCAGCTCTTCGGTCGTTTTGAAAACTGGAAGTTTGCACAGCTCAGAGGCATAAATGACCAGGAACTAACCTGGAGTGCTTTTGGTGTTAACTACCTGATCCGGGGGCAGAATTTGAGAATTACAATGGAATACGCTATGACCGACTATCAGCAGGAATTAAGTGGACCGAAGCCTTCAGAGGATTTTACTACAATCACCACGATGCTTCAGTTTTTATTCTAAAGTATTTTCAATATAGGACTTAAATAAAAGCGTTCGGTTTCTTTTCAGAAATCGAACGCTTTTTTAATTATCATTCTATATTTTAAGTGTTTTATAGGTTCTTGCTTATATCAGTGGCGTTAAGGATATCCATGGTGTCGTCACGCATTGCCATAGCATATATTATAAATGGACAACTTAGAACTAAGTATCGCAGTGGGTCAGTTAGCTGAATTCTACTTCCAAAAGAAAAGTCTCTGCTGTTCTCAGGCAGTGCTGGTAGCGACAAATCAGATTTTTGGAGGAAATCTATCAGATGAAACAGCTGCTCGGCTTGGCAGTGGATTTTGCGGTGGAATAGGCAGTTCAGGTTGCGTCTGTGGAGCTTTGAGCGGTCTGATTATGGCGCTTGGTCTATTAGCCGGTGATCTTGAAAAAAGCACATCCCAAAAAAATGCAATAAGAAAATCGGCTCAAAAACTGCAAAATCAGTTTACTGAGCGTTACGGTAGTGTTTGTTGCCGCACTCTTATCAAGCCATTTCAAAACGAAAAAAGCAAGCGCAAAGCGTTTTGCCAAGGAATAACAGGGGGCGGAGCAGAAATGCTTACCAACTCGCTCCTGAACCTCAAACCGAACCTGGCGTCAACTGGGCAAAACAACATTGGCAAATTTCCAATTTTATAGCCGCTGTGTGGAGAAGATGAGAGAAAAATGGTTGAGGTAAGTTAAAATCAGAGTAACAGTTTCCCTGTTGTGAAAAATTAAAGGTCGTACTTGCTATGGCAATAAACCAGGAAACACAAATTCAAGCAGAAATCAATAAACTTCTTCTTTGGGAAGCCAGGGAAAGAGATGGGTTTGTAGATAATGTTCATGGACTCGCAGAGCGTTTTGGCGATGTTTTCTACCCGCACCTGCTTTATACCATGGCTCATCTGACGTTCGAGAAAAGAACTGCCAGAAAACACTGGCACGCGATTGTTAATCATTGGGAACAGATGCGTGGTGACCTGAAACGAGATATTAATTTCCGGGTGGCCCTGCTCGATTACTTCATCGACATTTACAAAAAAATAAAAAATCCGAAAATTATCGAAATAAAAGTCTTCCAGAAAACACAGCAGGAAACCTTGATTGATGAGTTAACCCAGCTTTACAACTACCGCTATCTTATTAAGGCTATGAATCGTGAAATCTCCAGGGCAAACCGGTATAAAACTCCCCTCAGTTTTGTCTTCCTAGATGTGGATGACTTTAAGTGTTACAACGACACTAATGGCCACTTCAGCGGGAATAAAGCACTGAAACAGCTCTCCAGAATTATTAAAAAAACCGTTAGAGAAGTGGATATCGTGGCCCGATATGGTGGAGAAGAATTCGCCCTGGTTCTGCCTGAGACCAATAAGGACGGAGGCGCCATAATATCCGAAAGAATACGTAGGCGGATAGAGCTAAGTAATTTTATAGGTGGAGATAAACAGCCGCTTGAAAAAGTCACAGTAAGTTGCGGTATCGCCACTTTAAATGTAGATGCAACCACCAGAATAGACCTTATTAAAAAAGCTGACCAGGCTCTTTACCGTGCAAAAAGCCGGGGGAAAAACCAAGTATGTCTCTATGAGGATGAAAGGCGGGATTTCGAGCGGGTGGATGCACTGTTCGTGAAACAGCTGAGCGTGGTTTCGGATGCCGGAGACATATTCATACCCAAAAATATTAGTAAAGGTGGGATGCTATTTACTTTTCAGAGAGCTATATCTATGGGATGTATCATGCAACTTTCGCTGTCTATACCTAGTCGTAAAACTCCGATTTTATGCAAAGTCAAAGTTAAACGTGTGGAGGAAATTAAAAAAAACAAGAAGTATGAAATCGGTGTCAGGATAATTCAAATACGAGGGCCGGAGAAAAAGGTGTTGGGACGATTTGTCGACTCCTTGATGCAGAGCAAATAAGGTCATTTTCACGTTGATAGATACTGTCTTTCTAAGACTTATTGGTGCTTTAACATAAAGATGGATGAACATTATGCTTAAGAAAAAACTTCTGTTCTGGAATGATATTTCTATCTTTCTCATTATGGCGGTGCTGGCAGGTTGCGGGATGGTCTACGAATACCTACTATCCCATCAAGCCGGACGAGTATTGGGCGCTATCGAGACGGCAATCTACGGTATCATCGGCATCATGATTGTTTCGATGGGTATAGGCTCTTTCCTGGCGCGCAATATCAAGTGCCCCTTTAACGGGTTTGTCTGGCTGGAAATATTGATCGCCCTTCTTGGTTCCTCGGCGGTACTTATCATTACAGGAGTTTTTGCACTTTCTAGCATGTTGCCGAGGTTGCTTGGTGATACCTTCGGACTTCCGCCAGACCTGCTTCCAAGCGGAGGGATGATAGAGTGGGCTGAAAAAATTGCTAAGGCCGGACCCTATGTTACAGGAGCGATTCTCGGAACATTGATCGGGATGGAAATTCCGCTGATTGCCAGGGTACGCGAAGCAATTCATGGAGAACACCTGGTGCATAACATCGGATCGATATATGGGGCAGACTACATAGGGGCAGGTATTGGCGCGGCCTTGTGGGTTCTTTTCATGCTGACACTCGACACTACACTGGCCGCAGCCTTGACAGCAGGTGCAAATATCGTTGTGGGTCTGTTGTTTTTAATCCTGTTTCGGCATCGTATTCGCAAGCGTGCATTGCTGGTGGGCGGACATTTGCTTGTAGCTGTCCTGGCAATATTCATTGCAGTAGAGGGTGCTGGTTGGGCAGCTTCTATGGAAGATATGCTATACCGGGATAAGGTGATCTACAGCACAAATACCAAGTACCAGCATCTAACCATTACAGAGCGGTTTACAAATCCGGCTAAACCGCCTGTGCTGACCTTCTACATAAACGGCCGCACTCAGTTTGCCAGTAACGACGAACATATCTATCACTCCATGTTGGTTTATCCACCCATGGCAGCCTCTGCACGTCAGGATAGAATTCTGGTAATAGGCGGGGGAGACGGACTTGCGGTGCGAGATATACTTCGTTGGAACCCCAAAAGTGTTCTGGTGCTTGATCTTGATACTGATGTTGTAAACCTTTTTACCCATCCTGTTAAGGTGGATGGACGTATCATTAACCAGAGGTTATTAGACCTGAATAACCGATCATTTACCGATCCTCGTGTGGAAGTTAGAAACGGGGATGCTTTCCTGACCGTTGATGATCTGCTTCGTACTGACGAATATTTTGATGTAATTATTGTTGACTTACCAGACCCCGGCCATCCGGACCTGAACAAGCTTTATTCAGCACGCTTTTATGTTAAGCTTAAAGTACTACTATCAGGCGATGGAGTCATGTCTGTGCAGTCGACTTCACCATATCACTCCAAACACGCATTTTTGAGTATTGGCAAGACAGTGAAACATGCAGGTTTTTTGCATGTTGAGCAGTATCATCAAAATGTCCCATCATTTGGAGAGTGGGGTTGGACGATTGCCACAAAAAACGGCAGATCTCCCAAGTCTCGTCTTAAAGCGCTGAAAGAACTGCCTATCGATGACGGATGGATGACAAAGGGTGTTATGATGGCAGCCTTTGAGTTTAGCCGGGATTATTTTGATGAGTTGGACAGTATCAAAATTAATCGGCTGGGTTCATTGGTAGCTTACCAATATCACCAGATAGATTGGGAAAAAGAACAGGGTATATACCGTCCGTGAAGAGGAGAGGACGAAAGGAGAAATTATGTCTAAAATGCAACTAGAAGCTTTGGCCGAAGGTCTCATTATAATGAAGCCTGGTGATGGTTTAACGATGTCTGCTGAGGTGATGACAGGTGAGGTGGACATGGTAAAGGTAAAGGTCGAGGATCGGGAGGAGTTTCCAGTATTTATCACTGTTGATAATGACCAGATTCTTTGTACTACATACTTGTGGCATGAGAATGAAGTCAAAGCGGATAAACGTAGCGAACTTCTCGAGAGTATGTTAACCATGAACCTGCCCATGCCGCTGTCGTCTTTTGGTAAGGTTGGCGATCAGTATTTGATCTTTGGAGCCATGGTCGTCAATGCTGATATTAAAGAGATCCATCATGAGGTTTGTACTCTGAGCGATAACACACTTAATGCCGTTGAGGCTATGCAGGATTATCTGCAATAATGGAGGAAACTTATTATGAGCATATGGAAGAAACTATTTACTGCTGTGCGTGGCTCTGTCAACGAAGCTGGCGAAGCCATTGCCGACAATCAAGCGCTTCGTATTTTGGATCAGGAAATGCGTGACGCAAATGCAAATCTCAACAAGGCCAAGGAGAGTATGACAGGAGTCATGGCCGAGCAGATGGGGGTTGTACGTAAGGTCAACGAGTTAAAGAATAAGATCGAGGAACACGAGGGCTATGTCGCACAGTCCCTGGATAAGGGCGACGAGGCGCTTGCGCTTGAAATAGCGGATAAAATTGCCGAGTTCAGCAATGAGCTTGAAGCACAGGAAAAACTACTTGAGGGCTATAAGGCTAACGTGGCTCAATTAAAGCGTACGATTGCTGAAACCGAGCGCAACATTAAAGCTATGGAGCGTGAGGTTTCGATCGTAAAAACCACCGAGGCTGTGCAGAAGGCCAATGCAGCGGCAGCTGCCAAGTTTTCTGGTAGCAACTCTTCAATGACATCTGCTACAAGTTCACTGGAACGTATAAAAGCTAAGCAGCAGAAACGCGGCGACCAGATGAAAGCCGCAGTGGAGCTGCAAAAAGAGTCGGACGGCGGTGACCTGCAGGCCAAGCTGAAATCGGCTGGTATTGTAAGTGGCAATGCATCAGCCAACGCGATTCTCGAGAAGATTAAGGCAAAGAAAGCTGCCTAAGCGTGATTGCGGATGAGTCTTTTAAAAGGTATTTTTAATAAGGGACGCAGAGCTGACAAAAACATACCAGCTAGGTCCCTGGATCACCCCAGGGACTTACAAACCGGCGATATCATTAAGCTTGGATTTGCCGCGCAGGAAGGCCTCGGGAACCGGTCGTTTACTGTTGAGACTGTTACTACCTTTGACTTAGGTGAGAACCACCAGAAGACGGTCTTCACCATCGAGACTGCTGGAGAGCGATTCCGGGTAGCTGTTGTCAGAGACGGTATGGATGAATGGCTGGAAATCGCACGGCAGGTTCTGCCGGATGATGTTCAGCAGGTCTTTGATGTTGACGCTTTTATAAATCTTCTGGATCCGGACACAGGGGTAAATCACGTTCTTGTGCGTACTCATGAGCCTGACTTTCTGGCTGGTTGGACAGCGCCGGTATATCGCCAGGAGGCAGGACATAATGCTTATTACTATAGTGGTGACTACCGTGACATCGAGTTGCCGCATGATGCGGATGAGGGTGAGGCGTTTAGTTATTACCTTCTGGTCAGCGATGATCGTCGCTTTGCGCTTGAGGTGCAGGTTTATGACGGCGGGCGTACCGAGGTCTACTTGATCGCCTACCTACCGGTATCTAAAATCGAAGAGTTGTGGCCTGCAAAAGGCACTTAAGAAGATTTTTTACTATTTTCTATTTATTATTTAATTTTTGGCCTTTAGCCTAATATGTTTACCTGGTTTTTTACTCTGATCCGCAGTCGCCGCGGCAAGATGCTTGCAGTGGCGCAACGACAAATGCGGGTGTCACTGGCAAAGACAGGCATATATCTTAGTGTAATCTTCATCGCTCATATCGTAGCGATGCGTGTTTTTGAAGGCATTAATCTGCCTGACGCTTTATGGCTCACCTTGACCACTGTCACCACTGTGGGCTATGGTGATCTGTCTGCCGCTTCTTTGCCTGGCCGGGCCGCTACGGTGCTATTGCTCTACATGGGCGGTATATTCGTGCTTGCAAAGATAGCCGGTGATTATTTTGATTACCGTACCGAAATACGGCTGCGCAAGATTAGAGGTGAGTGGGACTGGAAGATGCATGGACATATTCTTATAATCAACACACCTGGTCATGATGGCGAACAGTACTTTTCGAGGCTAATCCGGCAGTTTCGTGAAAGCCAGCAGTACAGAGATCACCACATACAGATACTGACAACAGGTTTTCCCGACGGCCTGCCTGATAGTCTTACACGTCTGGCTGATGTAGTTCACTACAATGGTCGTGCGGATGATCCTGAAAGCCTGGAAGCGGTAAACGCTGATCAGGCCGATGTTATAGTTGTGTTGGCCAAAGACGAATACGACCGGGGTTCCGATTCCAAGACCTTCGACATCATGCATAGACTTTCCGAGAAGGGTATTAAAGGTACTGTTCTTGCCGAATGTGTGGGTGATCGTAATAGAGAGCGTATAATACAGGCTGGGGCTGATATCGTGACCCGTCCAATGCGAGCTTATCCCGAGATGATAGTGCGCGGTTTTGTGGCGCCTGGATCAGAACAGATTATCGAAAATATGTTCACCTCGGCCAGTGATGAATACATGCGGTTCGAGGTTGAGGTGTCGAACATGAGTTGGAAAGAAATAGTATGCTGCATAATCAACAGCGATCTGGGCACAGCCGTGGCATATGTTGATACTGATAAAAAATTACACTGTAACCCGCCGGCAAACGATTTTGTGAAAGCATCGGCCTTGATCCTTATGGTGCGCGAGGACAACAAGCCGGATCAGGCGAAGGTTGCGCGTGCCCTCCAGGGAGGAAATACTTGAGGCTTATAATCAGGAAAAGCGGAGAGTTCATTCCAGGCAGTAAAGGTTTAGATTTAGGTTTGCTGCTTTCAGTTTTTGTAATAGCGTTGCTGTTTTTACAAGGCTGTTCGAACCGCTACGCTGAGGATATCAACGAGCGGTACGGTGCGGTTCAGCGGCGGCTTGTTGATCTCGGACAGAATATTGATTCGGGCCGTGTTGCCAATGCCTTACTTATAAAAAACTATGCACGGCAGCTTATTGGTAAAAAGCCGGAGCTCAAAGAAGTTGCTCAGGCCCTGGGCCAGGATGCTACCACAAGTGGACCGCTTTATAAAGGCTTGCTCGATCGTCTGAAACTGATCAACTTGAAGCCATCGAACAAGCAGCAATACATCTCGGCTTTTACGGAATTGGAGTCATTATGGGCTGCGGCTGATCCGGTGGTTTATAACGACTCATTAATTGATATTGTAAACACCATAGCAGACCTCTCTGGTGGCGAATTATCCCGCATCAATATTCCAAAAAGTGCTGTATCATCTGCTGAGGCAGGCACGGTTCCGGGCAGTTATCTGGTAGGCAACCCGAATTATGGAAGCTGGCAGACAAACTCTTCAGGCAATTCTTTTTGGTCATGGTACGGAAAATATGCTTTATTTTCCTCTTTGCTTAGAGGGCCTCTATATTATAATTCATGGTACAGTCGTCCGCACTACAGCTATTACAACGATTACGGCAGAAATACATACGGATCCTCCTCGGACCGCAGAAGTTGGAATGAAGGCAGTAAGAGGCTGGCAAGCAAGGGGATTAAAACTCCCAAGCCAAAAAGTTATGGCAGTGTAGCCGGTCAAAAACGAATGAGCACCTATGCTTCTATGCGTTCGAAGAGTGCTACGAGTCTCGGTATTAAAAAATCAGGAGCAGGGCTTGCTGGGTCATCATCTTCTACCTCCAAACGCTCTTCTTCGTTTTTCGGCAGTAGCAGTCGCGGAACGTCTTCACGGTCATACGGCGGCAAGTAATGTAATGGTTTTGTATACTTTTATCAGGAGATATCAATTATGAACACGTATGTGATACTTCACGATGCTTCGATGACCTACTACATCATCGATTTTATTATTGTACTGGCGGTGCTTGCCGGACTTCGTATCTTCTCCGGCGTTGTAGCCAATGTATCATTGAACGATATACTGGCCAAGCAGGATAATTTCGCCATGGGTATTTCGCTTGCCGGAGCAGTGCTGGGTGTTGCCATTATGCTTATGGGAGCTGTCTCTGGTGATGCTGGAGTCAGCCTGAAACAAGAAGCAATGTTGATGCTAAGCTACGGTTTCGCCGGTATCTTGCTAATGTGGATTACGAGAAAGGTCTTTGATAAATTGTCGTTACCGCAGATTTCAGTGTATGAGCAGATTCAGACTGGTAATGTGGCAGCAGGTATCGTGGATGCTGGCAACCTGATCGCCACTGCGATTATCGTCCGGGCTGTTATGAGTTGGGTAGATGGAACAGCTTTCATAGGTTTGGCGGCAGTAATTGCAGGTTATGTGACTTCACAGCTAATCATGTTATTGGCCACATGGTATCGGTCAACTGTTTTTGCCAAACGGCATCCCGATGCTTCCCTTCATCAGGAAATTCAGACTGGTAATGTAGCGCTGGCCGTCCGATTTTCAGGGCACCGTATAGGCGTTGCTCTGGCTGTAACTGCGGCTTCCGGCCTTGTGGTTTATTATCCTGACTCCATACCCACATCACTTCTGGTATGGAGCTGCATTGCGCTGCTTATGTTTTTTGCCCAGACTTTGATTTCTATTGCAGCCCGTCACATCCTGCTTCCAGGTGTTAATGTTGCAGAAGAAGTGGGCAGACAGAAAAACGTAGCTATCGGAACCCTTGAGGCATCTGTTTATATTGCTGTTGGCCTGATATTCGTTGGCTTGCTTGGATAAGGAAAACCAATAAAACTAAGAACCCTTCCCCTGCTCTGCATAATACTGCTGCTCAGTTCGGCTACCTATCTGGAGGCCAAAACCTTCAAGGTCGCAAGTTATAACGTTGAAAACCTATTTGATCTTACCAAGGATGGAACGGAATACACGGAATATATTCCGAATACCGGCTATGGCTGGAACAGAGAAATAGTCGAAATAAAGGTCGCCAACATCGCTGAAGTAATAAAGGATCTGCACGCCGATATTGTTGCGTTACAGGAGATTGAGTCTAGAAAAGTTCTTATTATTCTTAGAAACAAATTGAAAGACTTGGGAGTGGATTATCCGTATTGGGAAATTGCGGATTCAAAAGGCACGACAGTAAAGTGTGCTGTTTTGTCAAAGTTCCCGATTATTAAAAAAAAAGAAATACAGATTAGTGGTGGATTCTCAAGAAACATTCTCAAAGTGACTTTTGATATCGATAGAAACTCTCTTGTTCTGTTTGTCAATCATTGGAAATCTAAACGAGGTCCTGAAAGCCGGAGGATAGTTTACGCTAAAAAACTTAAGCAAGAGACTCGCAATTTAAAAAACAATGCCGATTTTATATTAATAGGAGATTTCAATTCTAATTACAACGAGTACCAAACTTTCAGAAATTCCAGCAGGTTAAACGATACAGCCGGTATTACCGGAATCAATCATATTCTAAAGACGGTTAAAGACTTCAACCTGGTCAACGAAACAGTCCTGACAAATCAGGTTTCAGGTGAATATCTTTATAATCTTTGGCTCGAGCTTAAAGAAAATAGACGCTGGTCTTACAACTTTTTCGGAGATAAAAACAGCCTGGATAATATTATTTTATCCAGGGGACTTTACGACAACAAGGGAATTTCCTATGTCGATAATTCCTTTGATAAGTTCGATCCGGATTACCTGTTTAAGAAAAACGCCCTATACCGATGGCAAAGAGCAAAAAGTGGTAGGGGTAAACATCTGGGCGAAGGCTACTCGGATCATCTTCCCATTTTTGCCGTTTTTTCAACAGAGCCCTTTCGTCTCAGCGCTGAGAGTACTCCTGCATCAGAGATAACCTTTTCAGCGCTTCAGGAGAAAAGTATCGCCGATCTTTACGTCTCACTGGTCGGAAATGTTAATTACCGTCTAAAAGAATGCGCTGTTATCTACAAGCATAGAAAGAATGCAATTATTAAGCAGAAAAACGGGCGGGCTGTTTTTCTATACAAGGCAGGAGATAATCTTAAATACGGCAAACTTTATGATTTAACCGTAACAGTGCTTTACGACTTTAACGGACTCCGTGAAATAACTGAAATCAGCGATATAAAACAAATCGGCGAAGCTATTAATGTTCCCTCTTATCTGCTTAGTGTCGCTTTGGTGGATTTTTCAGTCCAGAATCTTCAGAACGAAGTCATATCAGAAATTGAAGGTATTTATAAACGTGGATATTTTTATTATGGCGACAATCTTAAAATAAAATTGTACTTTAAAAACAAAAAGTTGAAGCCCAAAAGCGGATCAAAGGTTAGACTTAAACATGTAGTGATAGGCTATTACAAGCATCCTCAGCTTGTAATCGAAAAAACAGGACAAATTATGAAAGTTGAAGGATAATTTAAGAATGAGAGGGGCCGCTAAATTTTAAAACTAGGGTTCTAATAGCCTTCAGTCTATATACTTACCTATTTACGAAATTTCTACTGCCGAGAATTAGCATCAATTTCCTCTAGCTTTTTAAGCATACGTCGGGCCTTGTTGATGTATATCTTTGCTTTTTTGTGATCGGGGTCTATAGTTAGAAGTTTCTCCCATTGCTGAATGGCCTGTTCAAGTCGTTGGTTCTTGTAATGTATAAGACCTTGCCTATAATAGGTATCCACTACGCGTGCTTCAACTTCCGCTATCCCTTCACGTGCTTCCTTATTTCTGGCGTCCATACCCAGAACCTTATTCCACTCTTCTAATGCTTTATCGTACTTGCCCTTTTTCTTAAAACCAGTGGCTTTATTTAAAAGTATCTTAATGGATATTTCATTCCGTATGTTTGCAACTTTCGCTTCGGCCCCGGGATAGCCAGGTTGAATATCTAGAACATCTTCCCATCTTTGAAGTGCGCCCTCAAGAGCGCCTTCCTTGCGCAGCTTTTTAGCTTGATCTACCAGAGACTTTACTTGAGCCTTTTTGTCGGCAGGGGTTTTTTCCTCTACAGTCGTAACTTCCACACCAGCTACGATAGAGATCAAACTGCTATCCTCTGGGAAATAAATCAGGGCCTCTTCTAGTTTGTTCTTAGCTTCAGAAAAACGGTTTTTTCGAACAAGAACTTTTAAGTCTTTATTATATGATTTTCTTAAAAGTTTAAGTATGTTCTGGTCACCTGGTGTCTTCTTTATGCATTGCCTAAAAAGTGAAACCGCTTCGGATGATCTTTTTTTCAGGAGAAGTCTTTTGCCTTTAGCAATATCACAAAGTGACGTTTTTTTTGTCGCAGATTTTTTTGTCGTAGCAAGCGATTTTTTTGTAACAGGGTGAGTATAACCTTTACCAATTGGTTCGGGTTTTATTTTGAGCATTCCTTTTTTGCTGATCTGTTGCAGCGCTTCATAAGCCGTAGTGTTGTCAGTGTCGAATTTAAGGGCAACAATATAATGTTTCAGTGCACTATCTGTTTTGCCTTCGCGTTCATACCAACGGGCCTTGTTTAAAGCTCTGTCTACCGCTCTGTCGATTTGTGCCCGAGTATTTTCTATACGTCTTTGCGCCTCGGCATCTTCAATATCCAGGGCGGCAACTATTTCCCATTGCTCAAGAGCTTTTTTTATCTCCCCTTGGTTTCCGTACTTCAACGCCATTTTTTTGTGCTCTCGAATAAAGTCAGCCTTCATTTCAGCTTTTGCAGAGCTTCTAAACACTCTTTTTATTGGAGCTGCACAGCCTGTGGACATGATAATCATGGCTGCCAGGAGCAGAGAGGTTCTAGCAATGTAAAGTTTATGTTTCATTCTGCACTGAGGTACTGCTTCCACGGTATTTTAAAGTTGTGAAATGTTTTAAGATTTTGTTTGAAGTCAGACAACTTAAGGGTTGGATAAATTTGAGACCTTTTAACGAGAAACGGCCATTGGAAGTTGGGATTTGATCCTCTGACAACAGTAAATGCCGCCTCGTAACCCGCATCGGCAATCGCTCTCATAACCGCCTCGTCGTAATTGCCGAAGGCATAGGCAAAAGTAATAACTTGTTTGCCCAATTTAGTTTCCAATATTGTTTTTGGTTCAAAAATCTCTTTTATCAATCTTTTTTCGTACTGTCTTGCTGATTCACGAGGACGGGCGATCAAGTCGTCGTG
>CAYWZR010000003.1:0-30898 GCA_964462885.1 uncultured Nitrospirota bacterium | reverse complement strand
AAGGCCACCTCCACTGCTGATACCACGCGTTTGTACTGTTTTTTTATCTGACTGCTACTTCCTCGCGCGTTGGCATAGCCGCCTGTATGAATCTCTACTGCGTCAGCTCCTGTTTCAGCAGAAAGAACAATATCTTTTTCCTCAGGATTAATGAAAAGGCTTACGTAAACTCCAGAGGCTTTGAGTTTTTTTATCGCTCCTGCAATTTGTTTGAAATTCTTTTTTATATCCAGCCCACCCTCTGTGGTCAGTTCCTGCCTCTTTTCTGGCACAAGAGTTACCATGTCGGGCTTTGTTTTTTTGGCTATTCGTACCATCTCGGCTGTGGCCGCCATTTCGAGATTGAGTTCCGTTTGAACGATCTTACGTAAAACAGAAAGATCCCTGTCGTTAATGTGACGACGGTCTTCTCTTAAGTGTACGGTAATTCCGTCAGCTCCAGAAAGCAGGGCCAGTACAGCTCCTGTTACAGGTTCAGGCTCAATGCCTTTTCTAGCCTCACGCAGTGTGGCTATATGATCAATATTTACACCAAGTTTCATTCTAACTCCAATAATGCCGATTAATAAATTAATAAATAATTTAATGTTGTTTATCATACAGATTGTTTCATTCCCATATCAAGAGAATGTGCAGAAAACCTGTTGTTAATGGATTTCGTTTAAAATTCAATAATATCACGTTAAGGATGCTTGACAATTGACTCTATATAACCATAAAATTTAGATAGATTATCATCGTTTCTTGTAATAACTTTATGATGGGAGTTCACGATGTTTGAACGATTCACGGAAAGAGGTCGTAAAGTAATTGTTTACGCACGGGAAGAGGCCGAGAGAAGGCAGAACGACTACCTCGGTTCTGAACATCTGCTTCTTGCTCTTTTAAGGGACAATGAGGCTCTTCCGGTTGCCATATTGAAAAAGATGGGACTTTCCGTTGACGAGGTCAAGGTTGAGGTGGAGCGTAATCTGCCAACCGGCTCGAATATTTTGACTTTTGGAGATATCCCATTTACTCCCAGGGCAAAGAAAGTGCTGGAGCTTGCCGTGGAAGAGGCGAGGTTGTTAGGGCATAGTTATATAGGCAGTGAGCACCTTCTTCTTGGAATTATACGCGAGGACGACGGCATTGCAGGCAAGATTTTAAGAAGTCTCGGAGCCAATCTGCTTGGCGCCCGCCAGTTAGCCATCAATCTTTCACTCAGAGGCCAGCCGAGGACTACTAATAAAGAGAGAAAAAGTCAGACACCGGCGCTTGATGAATTTGGCCGTGACCTGACCCGCTTGGCGCGAGAGAATAAACTGGATCCTGTGATCGGGCGTGATAGCGAAATAGAGAGGGTGCTGCAGGTTCTCTCTAGAAGGATAAAGAATAACCCGGCGATTATCGGTGAGCCGGGCGTGGGTAAAACTGCGATTGTAGAGGGCCTTGCCCGGAAGATAGTTCAGGGAGAAGTACCAGAGGGACTTTTAAACTATCGTATTGTGGCTCTTGATCTGGGTGCTCTTATTGCCGGAACAAAGTATCGCGGTCAGTTTGAAGAGCGGCTAAAGATGGTAATGAAGGAGATGACAAAGTCGGATAACATAATCTTGTTTATCGACGAGCTGCACACACTTGTAGGGGCCGGAGCTGCAGAAGGATCCGTAGACGCCTCCAGTATGTTGAAACCGGCTCTTTCGCGTGGCGAAATTCAGTGTATAGGCGCGACTACGCCTGGAGGATTCAGAAAATATATAGAAAAGGACGGAGCGCTGGAAAGACGATTCCAGTCTATATACCTACAGCCTCCGACTGTTGAAGAGACAATAAGCATACTACGCGGCATCCGCAGTAAGTACGAGGCATATCACAGGCTTAGGATTAACGAGGAAGCGTTGGAAATAGCTGCTAAGTACGCAGACAGATATGTTACAGACAGATTTCTGCCGGACAAGGCCATTGACGTTATTGACGAAACAGGAGCGAGGATTAAGCTCAAACGGTATATGGTTCCTTCAGAGCTGCGGGAGTTGGACAGAGAACTTAAGCGTTTTGAAAAAGAGAAAAGTCTCTATATCAAGCTTCATGACTTTGAAAAAGCTGCTTTTATCCGAACCGAGGAGAGGAAAGTCAGGCAGGTTCGTGATGATATAGAAAAGAGATGGCGGGAAAATCAGGAGAAAGAGGTTCCTGTGCTCGGACAGGAAGACGTGGCCTATACTGTTTCGAAAATGACCGGTATTCCTCTCTTTAGGATTGAAGAAAAAGAATCGGAAAAACTCATCCGTATGGAAGAGGAACTCCATAAGCGGATAGTTGCGCAGGATGAAGCTATTACAGCCATTTCAAAGGCTGTACGCAGATCCAGGGCAGGGCTTAAGTCGCGGAACAGGCCGATAGGCTCATTCTTTTTCCTCGGCCCCACCGGCGTGGGCAAAACAGAGCTTGCCAAGGCGCTGGCGGAGTTTCTGTTCAATGATGAGAATGCCATTATCAAGGTGGATATGTCGGAGTTTATGGAGAAGTTTAATGTCTCCAAACTGATTGGTGCGCCGCCAGGCTATGTGGGCTACGAAGAGGGCGGTCAGTTGACAGAAAAAGTGCGCAGACGGCCTTATTCCGTTATCTTGCTTGATGAAATAGAAAAAGCACACCAGGATGTTTTTAATATTCTGCTTCAGGTTCTTGATGAGGGACACCTTACAGACAGTTTTGGTCGAAAGGTCAACTTCAGAAATACGGTTATAATAATGACTTCTAACCTAGGGGCTCGTGTTATAGATAAGAACGCCCCACTTGGTTTTCAGAAACCATCTGAAGAAACCATATACGAGCAGATAAAGGAGAACGTCCTTTCAGAGCTTAAGAAAACTTTCAACCCCGAGTTTTTAAACAGGGTGGACGATGTGGTGGTATTTCAACCTCTTGAGCGCGAACACCTAATAGATATTATCGATATGCTGGTTTCCGAACTTAACGACAGACTGATAGATCAGGAATTGAACGTTGAATTGTCGGATGAGTGCAAAGAATGGATACTTGAGAAGTTTTATCAACCCACCTACGGCGCCAGACCTATGAGGCGGGCCATTCAAAAAACGATAGAAGATCCGCTTTCGGACGAAATTCTTTCGGGCCGATTCAAGAAAATTTCCAAAATCAGGCTGGAACTTGTGGATGGTGAACCCATGTTCGTCGAATCTGAAGTAGAGGCCCTAGCCAGCGTAGGCTAAATCTATTAAGAAAAAACACAAATACTATTATATATAGAAAAGTGTTATATAGTGGATGATGCTTTATGCTCATGTGAAACGCCTGCGATTTATTCCCCTTATCAAAGCATATCAAATTAGGGATAAAACATGATAATAGCAATAGACGGGCCTGCTGGCGCTGGTAAAAGCAGTGTTGCGCGTATCCTGGCTGATAGGCTGGGGTTTTCCTACCTTGATACTGGAGCTTTGTACAGGGCTTCAGCGCTTAAGGCTAAAAGGATAAACCTGCCTTTTGAGGAATCCCCTGAAATACGGACTATGATGTCTGAAATTGATATTAGTTTTGAGGCAGATAAGGTCTATCTGGATGGCGAGGATGTCAGTGAAGAAATTCGGCTTCCAGAGACAAGCCATCTTGCTTCGGTTATATCGGCTATCCCCTCTGTGCGAGAACTGCTTCTTCCTCTTCAGCGCCGTGTAGGGCATGCACGCGATACCGTTGCAGATGGTCGTGACATGGGAACGGTGGTATTTCCTGACGCACATAAAAAGATCTTCCTTGATGCATCCTCAAAAGAAAGGGCTAAAAGAAGGTGTCTGGAACTGATTCAGAGGGGAGTAGGTGTCTCTGAAGAAGAGGTGGAAAAGGAAATCAATCTGCGTGATAAGCGGGATTCGTCTCGGGCTGTAGCGCCGCTTAAGAAAGCTAAGGATGCCGTATATATAAATACTGATGGATTAGGCATAAACCAGGTTGTAGAAAAGGTGCTGGAGACAGTTTTGTGAAGATTATAACAGCCGGTAAGGCAGGATTCTGCTTCGGAGTTAAACGAGCTATCCAGATAGCTTTTGACACAGCTAAAGCTGATCCAACAGGCGTATTTACTCTTGGTCCAATCATACATAATCCTCAGGTGGTCGAGAAGCTTAAAGGTGAAGGTGTGGGTGTGCTTGATTCACTCGAAAATTTTAATGGCGTTCGTGTTGTAATAGTTCGTTCTCACGGTATTTCTCCATCTGTTTACGCAGAGTTAAATAGTAAAGGTATCACTATAATTGATGCCACCTGTCCTTTTGTTAAAAAAGCCCAGGGCTATGCCCGAAGTTTACATAAGGATGGATACCAGGTGATCATTGTCGGGGAGGAGGCGCATCCCGAGGTGCAGGGAATACTTGGTTATGCTGGAGAGGGTACTCTGGTTGTTGGAAAGGATGCCCAACTCGATCATTTTTCAATCAAGCCTAAAATTGGTATAATTGCTCAGACGACACAATCTTTCGGTAATTTGCAGCGGGTTGTTAATGCTGCTTTGCCCGGAGTGGCCGAACTTAAGGTCTACAATACCACATGTAACGCCACGAGAAAACGCCAGCTGGAGACAGGGGGGCTGGCCGGACAGGTTAATCTTATGTTTGTGGTGGGAGGGAAGAACAGCGCCAATACCAAGCGCTTGAAAACCATATGCGAAGAGAAAGGCGTGCATGTTTACCACGTGGAAACGGGTGAAGAAATAGAACCGGAATGGCTGGAAGGTATCGAAACCGTGGGTATAACCGGTGGTGCCTCCACTCCTGACTGGATCATCCAACAGGTGGAAAGGCGGCTTAAGGAGGTTAGTGGCCAACAATGACGGAGTCGACGGAAAAGGTGACATCAGAAGATGCCGGACTGGAAGCGCTTTATGCTGAAAGTCTGAAGCCACTTGAATCGGGTACAGTTGTCAACGGCGTGGTGGTCGATATAAGCCCGAATGGAGTAATGGTGGACATCGGATATAAATCCGAAGGTGTAGTGCCTGTTGGAGAGTTTTCTAAAGAAGAGATTAAATCGCTTAAAACCGGTGATGAAATCTCTGTTTTCATTATACACGTTAATGAATCCGAGGGAATAGTCTCTCTCTCAAAGGATAGAGCCCGCAATGTTAAGTTGTGGGACTCTCTGGAGGAAGCCTTTGCCAACGAGACACCTGTAGAGGGCACTATAGTGGCCAAGGTAAAGGGTGGAATGAACGTGGAAATAGAGGGAGAGACGGTATTTCTTCCTGGATCGCATATAGGCCTGAAGGTTGTCCATAACATGGATGAGTACATAGGTATGACGTGTCCTTTCAGGGTGATCAAAGCAAACAAACATCGAAGAAACGCTATTGTTTCCCGAAGAATACTGCTTGAAGAGGAATACCGGCAGAAAAGAGAGCAGACGATAGCCTCTATTAAAGAGGGAGAGACTATCGATGGTATAGTGAAAAATATTACTGATTATGGTGTTTTTGTAGATCTGGGCGGCATTGATGGCCTGCTTCATATTTCCGATATCTCCTGGGGACGCATAAAACATCCTTCTGAAAAGTTCTCGGTAGGCGATCCAGTTTCTGTCATGGTTTTAAGTTACAATCAGGAAACCGGTAAAGTCGCACTGGGGTATAAAAAAACTCCAGATCCCTGGACGCTTGTAAACGAACGTTACCATGAAGGTGACAGGGTGAAGGGCATAGTGAGAGGGCTTACCAGTTACGGGATTTTTGTAGAGATCGAAGAGGGAATCGAGGGGCTTGTCCATATTTCAGAGATAGTTTGGGGAGGACGACCCCGGCATGCATCAGAGCTTTTTTCAAAGGGAGACACTATTGAAGCGCTTATCCTTAAGGTCGATAGTAAGGAAAGGCGCATCTCTCTCAGTTTGAAGCGTCTCCAGCCTAACCCGTGGGATACTGTACAGGAGCGTTATCACGAGGGGCAGTTGGTTCGTGGCCGAATCAAAAATCTTACGGACTTCGGGGCATTTGTTGGACTCGAAGACGGAGTTGACGGATTGATACACGTATCAGATATGTCCTGGACTAAACACATAAGACATCCCTCAGAAATGCTAAAGAAGGGAGATGAGGTAGAAGTAATGACCCTCTCGGTGGAACCGGCAAAGGAACGTATAGCCCTGGGACTAAAGCAGTTAGTTCCCGATCCGTGGACAGTGGGGCTTCAACAGCGTTTGAAGGTAGGGGATGTTTTCTCAGGCCGTGTGATAAAGATGGTAGACTTTGGAATATTTGTCGAAATAGAAGAAGGGGTAGAGGGCCTTGTGTATTCTTCTGAGATAGACAAGGAACTTGCTGAACACCTTAACGAGAAAATTCACACCGGAGATATTATTAATGTTCGTGTTATAAAAGTTGATACGAGTGAAAGAAAAGTCGGTCTAAGTATACGAGGATTGGTGGGACAGAACGAGGAAGGATTAGGAATGAAGAATGAAGAATAAGGGTTGTATTATAGGAGTAGGGTTCATAGCTTTTCTTATAGTTGTGAGTCTGGTGTTAACTTTGACTGGCGGAAGTCCCTCGTCGGTTTTACAAGGCAAAGTGGGTATTGTAAAAATTGAGGGAATTCTTGGTATGGATGTGGATACTTCCGCAATTATCGAACAAGTAAAACAGTATCGTAAGGACTCCTCCATTAAAGCCATGGTGCTTCGCGTAAACAGCCCTGGTGGAGCAGTTGCTCCGGCTCAGGAAATTTATGCAGAACTAAAGAAATTTCGTGAGAAAAAAAGCATTGTGGCTTCCATGGGAACCCTTGCCGCTTCTGGTGGTTATTATGTGGCTATTGCTGCGAATAAAATTGTGGCTAATCCAGGCACTATGACTGGTTCTATCGGAGTTATAATGGAAATTCCCAATGTCGAAGGCTTGATGGGTAAGATCGGCATAAAAAACGAAATTATAAAAAGTGGACGGAACAAGGATATGGCTTCGATGTTCCGTAGTATGACAAAAGAGGAGAGAGAACTTCTTCAGGCACTTCTGGATGATGTTCACGACCAATTTATCGAGGCTGTGGCAGAAGGACGAAACATGGATGTTGCCGATGTGCGTAAAATAGCCGACGGAAGGGTATTTACTGGTCGGCAGGCTGTAAAACTTGGTTTAGTAGATGAACTTGGCACTCTTGAAGATGCTATTCTTATAGCAGCCCGGTTTGGCGGAATAGAGGGCGAACCCGAGGTTGTTTACAAAAAAAAGCATTTTTCATTTATAGATCTTCTACGAGGGGATATAAACGAGATGTTTGCTCAGTTGATCGGTAGGAGTGATATGATTTTGGGTATGGGGCCGAAGTTTTTATTTTCGCCATAAGTGCTTGCACAAAAAAATATATAGGAGATTATTGTAATCTTCCAACTTAGATATGGTTTTAAGTTTAAACATCTAACAGAAATGGAATAGAAAGGGGGGTGAAACTATGACTCGTTCGGAACTTATACGTATTGTTTCAGAAAAGGCGCCTGGTTTTACCAAACGTGAGACAGAAAATATTGTCAAGGAAATTCTTGAGGGTATTAAAGAAGCGCTTGCAATGGGTGAAAAGGTGGAAATTCGCGGGTTTGGTAATTTCAAGCTGCGGCTGCGCCGTGAACGTAGGGGCAGAAATCCTAAAACCGGAGCTACTGTGAATGTTCCGGTAAAAAAAGTTCCTTTTTTCAAAGTGGGCAAAGAGTTTAGAGAGATGGTGAATCGAAATTTTTCTGTTGATGATTGAGCTTTACTAGAGGTTTATTAAATGGGAAATTCTCTGCGGGATATGCTTAAAGACCTACATAATATTCAGCATGGCTTGAATCGGCTGGTTGATGATGTTCGTTTGCGGCACAACGAACATCTGCAGGGTGGAACATGGTCTCCTGCTGCTGATGTTTACGAGTCTGACAGCACCGTGGTGGTGAAGTTGGAATTGCCGGAGATACAGCCTCAGGAACTTAAAATATCATTTAAACAGAACAGGCTTATGCTTCGCGGTGAAAGGAGTTTTTTAAAAGACAGAGAGCTGGAGGATTATCACCGTCTGGAGCGGCCTTACGGAGCCTTCAATCGCGTTTTTCTGTTGCCTGTCATTCCTGATCCTTCTGATGTAAAAATTGAGTACGAAGACGGTTTGCTTACTATTACAATCCCTCTTTAGTATGGAGCGAATATTAGGATTTATTGAAGATACAAATCTGCCCTACTCTATTATGTGATGCTAAATTTCATATAGCTTTTAAAGGCTGGAAGATTCATGTTTGATTGCTTTATTTAAGCTTGACAAGGTTTGATGAAAGACCATATAATTTCAGTTAAATTGCAGTTAAATTACTGACCGGAGGAAGTACTATGGCAGGGGATGTTAAAAGTGTAAGTTCAGCGGACTGGGATAACGAGGTGTTAAGTGCAAATGGCTTGGTTATGGTTGATTTCTGGGCAACCTGGTGTGGTCCCTGCAAAATGGTAGCGCCGGTTGTCGAAAAGCTTGCCGGTGAATATGATGGTAAAGTTAAAGTGTTAAAGCTGAACACCGACGAGAATCCGGATATTGCCAGCAAACAAGGAATAACTGGTATTCCTACCCTGATGTTTTTTAAGGATGGCAGTAAAGTCGATCAGGTTGTAGGGGCGGTTCCTGAGGCATCGTTGAGGTCGAAGTTGGACGCGCTTCTGGGATAATTACTAAATTTATTTAAATCTTATACTTCGAACTTTCGGGCTTTGTTTCTGATTTTGTGGAAATATCTTACGATGTAGTAATAATAGGTGGAGGCCCTGCCGGTCTTACGGCAGGGCTTTATTTGTCTAGGGCAGGAGTGAAAGTATTGCTTGTGGAGAGGGCGATTCCTGGTGGTCAGATAGGGGCTACTTTTCAGGTTGACAACTATCCCGGCTTTGACCTTATTTCAGGAGTAGAACTCTCCCGTAAAATGGAGGAACACGCAAAGAAATTCGGTCTGGAGATTCTGCATGGAAATGTTTTAAGTGTTGATCTTGCCGCCCGAACCAAGAAGCTTAGCTTGGATGGTGGAGAGACGCTAAGTTGCCACGCGGTAATTATTTCTACCGGCACTTCTCCTAAACTTCTAGATGTCGCTGGAGAGAAAGAGTACAGGGGCAGGGGAGTCTCATACTGTGCTACCTGCGACGGGCCTTTCTTCAGGGACGCTGATGTGGTAGTTGTAGGTGGTGGAGATGCTGCATTGGAAGAGGCAATCTTTTTGATGAAGTATGTGAAGTCTGTAACCTTGGTCCACCGGCGTGATGCTTTTTTTAGTGCGCAAAAAATAATTAAGGACAATGTGTTATCCAATACGGGCATAAAAATTATGCTTAATACAGTGTTGAGCAGTATTGAGGGCGATGAAACCAGGGTTACTGGTGTCTCGGTTCGGAATGTTAAGACAGGTACCGAGGAGTGTATTGCGGCGGCAGGTGTTTTCATCTATATAGGCGCCACTCCTGCGACAGATTTTTTGAAAGACACTGTTAAATTGGATAACGGTGGATATATTATTACCGACGAATTCATGCGTACGTCGATTGATGGTGTTTTTGCGGTTGGAGACGTAAGGACAACTCCTTTAAGGCAGATTATCACGGCAGCCAGTGATGGTGCGATTGCTGCTGTAAGTGCAGAGCGGTACATGCAGGCAGATACCGCATATGTTGGATAATAATTTAGAATTTAAAAAAATAAATTTAAAATTTAAAAATTAGAAATTAAACCATTAAAAATATTTTATGTTTGAATCATTATCAGAAAAATTAGACGGCGTTTTCAAAAAACTTAAGGGCCGGGCTCTGCTTAAGGAAGAAGATGTGGCAGCGGCGATGAAAGAAGTGCGTATGGCGCTTCTGGAAGCTGATGTAAACTTCCGTGCAGTAAAAGATTTTGTAGAAAAAGTCAGGTCTCGTGCTGTAGGCAAGGAAGTAATGGAAAGCATTACGCCTGGTCAGCAGGTAGTAAAGATTGTCAATGACGAGCTTGTCTCCCTTATGGGAGGAACGCATTCCGGCATCAGGCTTGCTCCTAATCCTCCCACCGTTATCATGGTGATAGGGCTTCAGGGATCAGGAAAAACTACATCGGTTGCAAAACTTGCAAAGGCTTATAAAAAGGAAGGTCGTAGACCCCTTCTTGTGGCTGCTGATACGCAGCGTCCTGCTGCAATTACTCAGCTTCAGACTCTTGGCATACAGGTTGGTGTTCCTGTCTACGCGACCGGGGAAAAGGATGATCCTGTTCGTATCTGCAAAGATGCTCGAAGTAAGGCCATAACTGACGGGCATGATATTTTAATTTTAGATACCGCTGGTCGGCTTCAGATTGATGAAGACCTGATGAAGCAGCTTCAGGACATTAAGTCGACAGTTGTGCCGAGCGAGGTTTTGCTTGTGGCTGATGCCATGACCGGCCAAGAGGCTGTAAACATTGCTGAGACTTTCGATGAAAAAATAGGCATAGACGGTGTGGTACTGACTAAAATGGACGGCGATGCTCGTGGCGGAGCGGCTCTGTCTATAATGTGGGTTACCAAAAAACCGGTTAAGTTTATGGGAGTCGGCGAAAAGCTTGATCCTCTAGAGCCGTTTCATCCGGAACGTATGGCCTCGCGGATTCTTGGCATGGGTGATGTTCTAAGCCTGATCGAGAAGGCGCAGGATGTTGTGGAAGAAAAGGCTGCAATTGAACTTGAGAAAAAATTAAGAACGAACACTTTTACCCTGGAAGATCTGAGAGATCAGATGCGGCAGGTGAGGAAAATGGGACCTCTTCAAAGTGTTCTCGGAATGATTCCAGGTCTTGGAGCTAAGCTTAAAAATGTTGATGTTGATGAAAGCCGCCTGAACAAGGTAGAGGCAATCATAAATTCAATGACCAAGAAGGAACGCCGTAACTATGCTATAATCAAAGGCAGTCGGCGTCGTCGAATTGCAAACGGTAGCGGTACTACTGTTGCAGATGTAAACCGTGTACTTAAGCAGTATATACAGATGAAAAAGATGATGAAAAAATTTCAGGGTGGTGGATTCAAAGGTATGAATTTGCCCGGAATGTCGAAGTTCATGTAAGGAGGTAACAAGTTGGTAAAAATCAGACTGACACGTTTGGGTTCAAAAAAGAGACCCTTTTATCGTGTAATTGTTGCGGATTCCAGGGTTAGAAGAGACGGTCCTTTTCTGGAAATCCTCGGCACGTACAACCCGCTGCCAAATCCATCTGAGATCAAGATAGATGCAGATAGGGCCAAACATTGGCTGGGCCTTGGGGCGCAACCCACTTCTACTGCGAAGAAGCTGTTAAAGATAGCCGGCGTTTAAACAGATCGTAGGGTCGGTTGGTTCGGCTACCCTTTTTTTCCTTGGAGGAGATTCCTGATGAAGGCATTGATAGAAATGATTGCGAAGTCACTGGTTGACGTTCCTGATGAAGTCACTGTTAGTGAGGTTGATGGAGACAAAGTTACCGTTTACGGCCTGAGAGTCGCTTCCGGCGATCTGGGTAAGGTTATAGGAAAGCAGGGTAACACTGCTCGTGCGATTAGAACTATTCTGAATGCGGCAGGCAATAAAAGTGGAAGACGTTGTGTTCTTGAGATTCTGGAATAATTGATACAACAAACTGTTGTAGGTAAAATCGTTTCGGCTCGTGGGACAAAGGGAGAGCTTAAGGTCTTTCCATTAATTGAGGACCTTAACTTTCTTTTGGAGTTGACAGATCTTCTCCTTCGCTCACCCAAGGGGGCCCTTTTAAAGAGGCGGGTTACCGGTATTCGGAAACATAATAAGTTTCTACTTCTTCAACTGCAAGGCGTAGCCTCAATAGAAGATGCGGATACTTACAAGGGCTGTGAAATCCTCGTTCCATCTTCTGAGTTGCCGAGTCTTGACGAAGATGAATCTTATTATTTTCAGCTTGAAGGGCTGCGGGTACTGACCAGCGATGGGCTTGATCTTGGTATTCTCGATCATGTTATGGAGACTGGCGGTAATGATGTATATGTTGTCCAGTCTTCTGATGGGCGTGAAATTCTGATTCCTGCTATACGCGAAGTTGTATCAAAGGTGGATCTTGATAAGGGGGAGATGATTATTACTCCTCTTGAGGGCATGCTGGATTAGAAGCTTTTTTTCAAGAAGTCCAAAAAGGGCAGACACGTCGGTCGCCCCCCCTACATTAACGAGGTTTACACATTTTTTCTTGTGAAATTCTAACGATTTTCCCTCAGATGATAGAACCCTACCTTGAGGAAAGTATTTTGGGTAGAGCGTATAAAAAAGGGTTATTTAAGAGCAGGGTTGTAAATATTCGTGATTATGCTGCTGGAAAGCACAGGGTTACAGACGATGTCCCATACGGTGGCGGGGCCGGAATGCTTATGAAACCTGAGCCTTTATTCGAGGCTGTTGATGAGCTTAGAAAAGACGGTGTTCCACGCCGGATAATTATGCCCAGCCCTCAGGGCAGACGTTTTGATCAGGGTATGGCCGAGGAGTTGTCTAGCGAAACAAAAATCGTCACCTTCATATGCGGACGCTACGAGGGAGTCGATGAACGAGTTCCCACGGCCTTGGTGGATGAAGAGATTTCTGTTGGTGATTATGTGCTTACTGGCGGAGAACTAGCTGCTCTTGTTATAATAGACGCCGCTGTTAGATTGGTCCCAGGTGTTGTCGGGGATGAGCGCTCAACAGAACTAGATTCTTTTTCATGGGGAGTGCTGGATTATCCACATTACACCAGGCCGCCGGTTTATCGTGGATTGGCTGTTCCAGAAGTTCTTAAGTCTGGTAATCATCTGAGTATCGAAAAATGGAGGCGAAAAGAAGCTCTTAGACGTACACTTTTACGTCGGCCCGAACTTCTACTACTGGAGGCTGCCGGGCTGAGTGTTGAGGATAAAACTATGATAGAGGAAATCAAGAAGGAGGAAGGTTTATGAACAGAATCAGCGCTGTCGAAGCGTCTTTTAAAAAAGAATTACCCCAATTCGGCCCAGGCGATACTCTGAAGATTTATTTAAAAGTTAAAGAGGGCGAGAAGGAGAGAATTCAGGCTTTTCAGGGTGTGGTTATAGCAAGGCGCGGAAGCGGTACACGCGAGACGTTTACTGTTAGAAAGATCTCTTACGGAGTTGGGGTGGAACGAATCATTCCAGCTTGTTCACCGCTTATCGACAAGATAGAGGTCCTCAAGCGTGGTCGTGTGAGAAGGGCAAAGCTTTATTACCTGAGGCACAAGAAAGGTAAGGATGCTAAGGTAAAGGAAAAAGAGTTTTTCGGCAAAAAAACAAAAGTCTCGGCTAATTGACCAGAAGGCTTCGCCCGCACAAGGGGAGCGGCCAAAGACGGTTTGAAGATGAGATTCAAAAACCGGATCTTTTTGCTTACGACCGGTCTTTTAGAAAAAAAGGCTATTGTCTGATAGCAGGTCTGGATGAGGTTGGTAGAGGTCCTCTGGCGGGTCCTGTTGTAGCTGCTGCGGTGATTTTGCCCGGGGATTTTTTTCTGGATGGATTGCGTGATTCCAAGAAGATTCCTGCCGGAAAGCGGGCTAAGATGTTCCTTGATATTCTGGTCGGTTGTCTGGATGTAGGAGTGGGTATTATAGAGCCTGCGGTGATTGATCAGGTGAACATTCTTGAGGGCACGAAGCTTGCGATGCAAGCGGCTCTTATGGACCTAGGACAAACCCCGGACCTTTTGCTAATTGATGCGCTTCGGCTAGAAAGTATTGATACGGATCAAATGGCTATTATAAAAGGTGACGATACAAGTGCATCAATAGCCGCAGCCTCTATAGTGGCCAAGGAGGTTCGAGACGGTATAATGTGTGCTTATCATAAAGAATATCCCCAGTATCATTTCCATAAACACAAAGGCTATCCTACAAAACTCCATAAAGATTCTCTCAGAAAGCATGGTCCTTGCATAATCCATAGAAAAACATTTGCTGGAGTTATGCAACAGCAGCTTCCGTTTTAGGCAATACTTTTAATGTCTCTTTGGGATGACTACGAACTTATAGATTCAGGTGGCCTCAGAAAATTTGAAAGGTTCGGTTCTTACAGCTTGGTACGACCTGATCCGCAGGCCATTTGGAATCCTTCCCTTCCGAATTCCCGTTGGATGGATGCGGATGCCGTATATGTCCGAAGTGGTAGTGGCGAGGGGGCCTGGAGTTTTCAGAGAAAGCTGCCGGATAGCTGGAATGTGACTTTTCGAGAGCTTCTCTTTAAGGTTAAGCCCACGGCCTTTAAGCATACGGGCTTATTTCCAGAGCAGGCAATAAACTGGTTATGGTTTCAGCAGCTTCTTAAGCAGCGAGGGGGGGGGATGTTCTCAACCTTTTTGCTTATACCGGCGGTGCAACGCTTGCAGCCGCTTCTGCGGGAGCTACTGTCTGTCATGTGGATGCTTCAAAGGGATCAATAAAGTGGGCAAAGCAGAACCAGGAGCTTTCCGGCCTGGCGAATAAGCCTGTCAGATGGATCTGCGACGATGTTTCGGCTTTTGTAAAACGTGAGGTTAGAAGAGGAAAGAGTTACGATGCAATAATTATGGACCCTCCGCCTTATGGTAGAGGAGTTTCCGGCGAGCTATGGAAGATAGAAAAAGACCTGGCTCCACTGGTTGATTTGTGTGTAAAAAAACTTTTGTCAGACAGACCGATGTTTTTTCTTATTAACAGCTATGCCTCTGGGTACTCGCATATCAGTCTGAGAAATTTTCTTGAAGATTTTACATCTCGTTTTGGAGGCATTATTGAATCCGGCGATCTCTTGATTCCTCAGACAAAAAACTCTGCCCGGTTTCTGCCTTGCGGTATTTATGCACGTTGGGCTGAAGGTTAAAGCCGGGGAGTGATTCCTAAAGTTCCTCCACAAGTTATCTTTGAAGACAATCATTGTCTGGCGGTGCTGAAGCCTTGGAATATGCTTACACAAGGAGACGTTACCGGCGATCCCTGCCTGCTTGACTGGGCTCGTGCCTGGATTAAGGATAAGTGTGGAAAGCCCGGTAATGTGTATCTAGGTTTGGTTCACCGCTTGGACCGACCGGCATCAGGAATAGTGCTTTTTGCAAGAACATCTAAAGCTGCCGCACGTCTTTCAGATCAGTTTAGAAAAGGCTTGGTGGATAAGGAATACTTAGCTATAGTCCACGGTGATCCCGGTCCTGGCAGAAAACTTACTCACCACCTGTTTAAAGATACAGTAAAAAATAGAGTACGGGCGGTAACCAGCAGGGTAGGGGGGAGTAAAGAAGCAAAGCTTAAATATCGTCTGCTTGACCGGAATGAAAATTTAAGCCTTGTAAAAATCGAGCTTATAACAGGTAGGCCTCATCAGATTCGCGTTCAGATGGCAGAAATAGGATGCCCTGTTGTTGGTGATCTTAAATACGGCGCGTCCTCTCCACTGCCAGGAAGAAATATAGCTCTTTTTGCCTATAAGTTGGGCTTTGAACATCCCACTCTAAAAAGTAGAGTTGAATTAAAGGCATTACCTCCTATAAATGAATATCCTTGGCGATCTGTTCAGAAAGGTATTTAAACATTTGCCATAGCAATAATACATAATCTTACTAAATCTTACTTAAACCTTAAAGAGGGCTTTTCTCTATGAATACCTATGCACTAATTATACTAATTGCAATTGCTGTAAATTACATACTGGAACTTGTCTCTGACATTTTGAACTTAAAGGCTCTTAGTGCCGACCTTCCTGAGGAATTTAAAGGCCTTTATGATGCCGATGCTTATAAAAAATCTCAGGAGTATACGAGGGTTCAGACGAGATTCGGTTTTATTACAGGCGTATTTGACCTGGCTATTCTGCTTGTATTCTGGTTTGCAGGAGGTTTTAATTATTTTGATATCATGATAAGGGAATTAGGTTATGGTCCGATTATAACAGGACTGTTATATATCAGTATTTTGATGTTTATCAAGATGATAATTGCTCTCCCGTTTTCTGTTTATTCCACCTTTGTTATTGAAGAGAGTTTTGGCTTTAACAAGACCACTCCCAAAACATTTATAGTCGATGCTGTCAAAGGAATTTTTCTTTCTGTGCTTATCGGTGGACCCTTTCTTGCCGCTGTTTTGGCCATGTTCGAATTTCTTGGAGCAGGTGCGTGGTTTTACTGCTGGATTATGACAATAGTTTTTATGCTCTTTATTCAGTTCATTGCGCCGACTTGGATTATGCCTCTTTTTAACAAGTTTGATCCCCTTGAGGATGGTGAACTAAAAAAAACAATTTTAAATTATGCCCAATCGGTTAATTTTTCGCTTGAAAATGTTTTTGTTATGGATGGGTCACGTCGATCCAGCAAATCGAATGCTTTTTTTACAGGTTTTGGAAAGCACAAACGTATTGCCTTATTTGATACATTGATTGAAAATCATACGATACCGGAGCTTGTCGCAATTATGGCTCACGAAATAGGTCACTATAAGAAGAAGCATATTCTGCAGGGGATGGTAATCGGTATTGTTCATATGGGTATTATGCTTTTTCTGCTCTCTATATTTGTGAGTCACAAGGGGCTTTTTGATGCTTTTTATATGGAGAATCCTTCTGTCTACTGCGGTTTTATATTTTTTGGCCTGCTCTTTAGTCCAATCGAAATGATTCTTAGTGTTCTTATGCAGATTCTTTCCCGAAAGAACGAATATGAGGCCGATCGATTTGCCTTAGAGACCACCGGAAACATAGAGCATATGATAAATGCTCTTAAGAAACTCTCCGTTCATAATCTCTCAAACCTGACCCCGCATCCCTTTTATGTGTTTTTACACTACTCACATCCACCGCTGCTTGAACGTATCAAGGCTCTTCGTAACGCTAAGGATTAGCTGCGAAGTAAGACAATCTCTAACAAAACAAACCGGGGCTGGTATAGATATAAAATATATCACCGATAAACTTACCGGTAATCAAATACCTCAACTGCCTCCGTAACCGATAGTAACCTTTTCACCCTCAACAATAAGCGGTACCTTTCTAACACCGCCAGAATACTTCAACATCTCTTCTAGTTTTGCACTATCAGATTTAACATCAATATATTCTGCCTTATCCCCATAGGCTGACCTAGCCCTGTTGGTATGAGGTCAACCTGGCTTACCGAAAATAATAACCTTTTCTGACATGATAATTCCTCCATTTCATCAAGTATTTACAGCTTATAAATAAATCATAACATATTTAAAGTGTGGATAGGCTTAATGTTTCTGAAGCACCATCAATTATGTTCTGTCATACACGTCGTCAAAGCGAACAATATCGTCCTCGCCCAGATAGTCTCCATTTTGAACCTCGATAACATGTAGTGGAACCTTTCCAGGATTTTCAAGCCGGTGGCGCGTGGACATTGGTATAAATGTGGATTCATTTGGATGGATATCGATAATTTCATCACTTCTTGTGACCCTTGCAGTACCAGCTACCACTACCCAATGTTCACTCCGGTGGTGATGCATCTGCAGACTGAGCTTAGCACCTGGCAGAACCATAATTCTTTTGATCTTATACCTCGAGCCCTTTTCTAAAATTGTGAAAGAACCCCACGGTCGGTCCACGGTCAGATGAGTAACACGCTCTTCCGCATCCCGCTTACGAAGAAGGTCGACAATTTTTTTTACATCCTGTGAACGCTCTTTTGGACAAACCAGCACTGCATCCGGGGTTTCGACCACCACCATATCCCGGAGACCTACCGTGGCCACTAGTCTTTTACCGGCAATCACAGAGGTATTGAATGAATCCACATCAACTACGTTTCCCTGGAATATATTCCCATCAGGGTCTTTACTTAATACCTCATCCAGCGCGCTCCAGCTTCCGACATCCGACCATCCAAAATCCACTGGAAGAACTACGCACCGGTCTGTCTTTTCCATAACTGCGTAGTCTATCGATATCGAGGGCATTTCAGAGTACTGCTCATCGGTTACAACATTCTGCGCGAGTATTTTTGGTATCTTCGGCTGGAATTTTTCGAGTTCTTTAATTATGCTCTTGGCTTTCCAGCAGAAGATGCCGCTGTTCCAGAAATAGCCGCCCTCAGCCAGATATTGCTCTGCTGTGGCATGATCGGGCTTCTCGGCAAAACGTGCCACTTTAAAGGCATCGTCTGCCACTAACACACCTCCTTCAACTCTTTCACCGGCCTGAATGTATCCATAACCGGTTTCAGGGCTGGAAGGCTTAATGCCAAATGTAACAAGAAAACCACGCTTGGCAATTTCAGATGCGGTTTCAACAGCCTTCCTGAATTCCTCCTTATTTCTGATAAAGTGATCAGCTGGCATAACTAGCATTATTCCATCAGGATCATTTTTTAGAATTTCAGAGGCTGCAAGTCCGATCGCAGGCGCAGTGTTACGAGGGACAGGCTCTGCGACAATTCGGACTTTTTTAAAGTTAAGCATCTTTACTGCCGCCGCTTGCGCTTGAGTGGTTACAATCATGAGATTTTCCGCTTCTGTAAGGTTCTCGGCCCTTGCAAGCGTTTCCTCCAGCATTGTGCTGTCAGATAGCAGTCTCAATAATTGTTTGGGTGACTCCTCTCGGCTCATTGGCCAGAAACGGGTTCCACTGCCTCCCGCTAATATTACTGCAAAAAGTTTTGAGTTCACTCGTTTTTTGACTCCTTAGAATTTAGAACATTGTACGAATGGTTATGTGGACCAAGTTAGATTTATCGTTGTCTCTATTTGCATGTTCCACATCAAGAAGAGCTGTTAAACCGATCTTGAGATTTTCCATAGGAAAATACCAGATGGAAGTGCCGAGCTTCTGGTTGTTATCGCTGGCAACAAGATTTTCGTCATCGTAACCTAACTTTTCATAACGCAGGGTTGCGTAGTACTTGTCATCGGCCCCAAATAGATACGCAGCCTGTGCAAAGTATGATTCGAATTGCTGCTTCTGGCTTATAGTGGTAAGTGTCCAGTTATCATCTTCTCCAAAGGTGTAAGCTGCAGTAAAGTCCAGGCTTCCGGATCTTAAAACACCTTGAATGGAGTATCTGGTAAAATCATTTTGTGCCTGATTCACAGTAGCTGTGCCAGTGGCATCGGTTCCTCTCATTGCAAAAAATCCTATAGCGCTACCCTCAAAAGAACCTTCAACAGCTTCCACACGGCCACCGGCCCAGTAGTTGACCTCTTTATTGACATCATCACTACCTGCTTTATCTCCAGGGCTTATACCTGCAAAATAAACCACAGGACCTTGGTATCCATAAAAAGACACGGCAGGCCGGGCACCGGCCAGTCCTACGGAATCTTCAGCAATGGGTTTACCAATTGAATTGTTGCCAGCACCCTCAGACGACTTGGGTCCCCAGGCAAGAGATTCTTTATACGTCATCACACGCAGACGTCCAGAGGCAGGCATCCACTCCATAGGGGCCTGCTGACCTAGAACAATATTGGCGGTTCCCTTCTGACCAAAAAGATTATGAAAGCCCAGCTTGTACCAACTGAAATGAGATTTTCCAGTATCATCGATTTCATTTTCGATAAAAATAGAGGTGTTTTTATAAATACTACCTGCGACAAAAAACTGCATCCAGCTTGTTTTTCCAAAGGTAAGACGATCTTCCGGGCTGCCACCCTCATATATAGCGTTTGTCTGAAATTCCACTGGTTGCAGATTAAGACGTATACCAAAGAGGTTTTTCAATTCGTCCAAAACCAACCTTGAAGATATCCTTTCCTTGTTTTCGTCTCCATCCTGATCAAACTGATAGCCATCCCGCATGAACTTTTCACCCATATAGGTTAGTCTGGGAAAAGCTGTGTGGCAGACTTTACAAGAAATATCGTATTTTTTAGCCCACTGAGACGTAGCCTCTGCATTTCCATATAGAGTGACAAATGCCGCCACAAAAACCAGCAGAACAAGCCCGCCATTTACAAGTATCCGTTTCATTGGTAATTCCCCCTTTTTAATTGATTTTTAATCGTATCAGTGCCTCTAACAAAAAAACAATACTGCGAAATATATCAATCTATTTCGTAATTGGTCAATACTTATTTTTTAAACACATTAACATTAACCTTTGAAACACTTCCAGCTTCTTTTTCAGTTTCCCCCCAACTTCTTGCGAATGTACCAATTATTATATATAATCTGGGCAATATGAATGTGATCGGGGAAGAAGAACTCATCCGTGCCTGTCAAATTCTTTTTGGCTATCAGTTGAATGTCGGTCGTGATTTTCTAAGGTATCTTCAGCTTTCAGGTGTGAAAACAGCATATCGCAGACGTGCTCGCGAAACTCACCCTGATATGATATCGGCTAAAGGGAAAGCGCATGGCATTAATTCCGCCTCGTTTATTGAAGTTCAAAACGCCTATGAAAACCTCTCCGGGTATTTGAGCTCCAGGCAGAGTAGACCGGGCGTTACCGAAACTCCTCGTCACACAACAGTCAGACGTCCACGTTCCGCCAACAATACTCACCAGCACCGGAAGGCTTACGAAAAAAACGGTGGAAACCAATCTAACAGAAAGCAGTCAAGCCATAGCAAAAATAGCCATACTTTCAGGCGGAGCAAAATAAACCCGGATAACCGTTACCAGGGGCAACTGCCAAGACGCAAATTATTACTTGGACAGTTTCTGTATCATTCCGGCATAATTAGCTGGCGTATGATGATTCAGTCTCTTGGGTGGCAGATGACGCAAAGGCCCAGGGTAGGAGAACTAGCCAACAATCTGGGTTGGTTAAGCGATAACGATATTCAACGTATTGCGGACAATCGCCGGACAATGGAACGTTTTGGGAACATCGCCAAGCAACTGGGCTTGCTCAGCGAATTTCAGGTAAAAATGCTTCTTACAATACAGAAGCGCCGACAGAGACGCCTCGGAGATTATTTTGTGGACCATGGAATCCTCTCCGCAAAGGAGCTGGAAAATCTAGTAAAACAATGCATGGAGCATAACGCTAATCTTACCTCAAAATAAATCCTTACTTTAGCTTCATAGGTATTCCATAAGTTCTCAAAACCTGCCTAAAACGTTTCATATCCCAGCGAATTTCCTCTGGTTTTTAAACAAATTACTCCAGATCTGGTTATTTACGGCGAATCTTCTTAGCCTTTGTAATAAGCGGACCGGCTCCTTTTTTGTTCTTTTTTAAATTTTTTAAATTTTTAAAAGAAGACAATAATGTTTCTGCTTCATTAAAAGGAAGTGTTACAAAAGAAAACTTATCGAGAATATGAATGTCTTTTATTTTTCCGCCTGCGATACCGCACTTATCTTTTATAAAATCTATCAGTTTATTGCGTGTCAATCCATCCTGTTTACCCTGTCTCACAAGAAGTCGCGTTTTACCCTTAGTATCGACAACCGCATCGTCTATTTCAGTGTAACTTTTTTCAGAGAGTTCATCCTGAAAAGAATGTTGCAGAAGGGCTGCCAGTATATCTAGCGGTTCATTAACTTTTAAAAGCTCTCTGGACATTTCAAGGTATTCACTCCTGGGGCATGATTCTACAATATCTTTAAGGTCAGCTTTGATCCTCATTTTTTTTGATTTAATAACATCTGCAACTCGTGGAAGTTTTGCTTTGCGAATATCTGTCTTCGCTTTTTTCTGTATAAATTGAAGTTTTTTGTATTCTTGAGGTGTAATAAAGGTTATGGCAATGCCCTCTTTACCTGCACGACCGGTACGGCCAATTCTGTGAACATATGATTCCGGGTCCTGGGGAAGAGCATAATTGATGACATGTGTGAGGTTTTGAACATCTATCCCTCTGGCTGCTACATCTGTAGCCACAAGAATATTGAGCAGGCGTTTTTTAAACTTATTAAGTATTTTCTCTCTCTGGCCTTGTGACATATCCCCGTGTAAACCATCTGCATCATAGCCGCGTTCAATCAGGTGGTTGGCAATGGTATCAACATCAATTTTGGTCCTGCAAAAGACAAGTCCGTAGAACCCCTCCTCAATATCTATAATTCTGCAAAGTGCCTCGAATTTATTTGCTGCGGACACCTCGAAATAAATCTGCTCTGTCTGGCTGACCGTAAGCTGTCCTTTAGTCACCTTCATTACATCATATTCGCCCATATATTCTTTGGCGATATGCATTATTTCACGCGGCATGGTGGCAGAAAATAACATGGTTCGTTTATCAGATCCGGTCTTTTCCATTATTTCCTTGACATCCTCAAGAAAACCCATGTTCAGCATTTCATCAGCTTCATCAAGAACAATAAAAGATATTTTATCCAGCTTTAATGTACGGCGTTTAAGATGATCAAGTATTCGACCTGGTGTGCCCACAACAATGTCAATACCTTTTTTCAGACTTCTTAATTGCAGATCTATTGCTTGTCCTCCATAAATAGGAACAATGCTCAGCTTCCTCTTTCCTTTTAATGAAGAAATCTCCTCTGCTACCTGAATAGCCAGTTCCCTGGTCGGAGTAAGTACAAGGGCTTGAACTGATGTTGATTTTTCTGTCAGTAGCTCAAGGATAGGGAGGCCAAAAGCGGCAGTTTTTCCAGTTCCGGTCTGGGCCTGGCCGACAATATCCTTTTCCCCTGCAAGTATGGCTGGTATGGTTTTTATCTGGATTGCTGTAGGTTCTTCAAAACCTTTTTGTTTTAAAACTTTTAATGTCTTTTCAGACAAACCTAAATTTTCAAAAGATTCCATTGATGAATTTGATTCCTTTATGTTCTGATCCTGTAATCTCATTAGATTTGGAGCTTTTAAATTCAGTTCCCAGGGCTTTCAAAGATTTTCCCGGGACGCTCCTGATTACACGGACTTTCTGCCAGCTCCTCTTTTCAAAGCTTTACTGATAGCTGAAGCCGATACTCCTACGGCACGAGCCACATCAGCTACTGAAACTCCGTACTCTTCTACCAGCTCGCGAGCTATTCGGTGACGCACCATAGAAATTCCACTGCGACGACTGCCACCTTGAAGTTCAGACATCTTGATTCCTTCTTCACTGCATATTCTATGAATTACACTCATAACCTTTTTACGTAACTTAATAGGACTAAATTGTTGTTTAATCCGCTCTCCAGCCTCTTCGAGCACAGTTTCAACAAAGGTACTACTGCCAAGTATTCGTTCATCAGCTATTTCCTGTACTCCCTTTTTTCTCATTGACTGCACCTCAGACCAACCACCAGCAGATCGGATCAGGCCTCCTCCAACAAGTTCAGGTCGTTGCCCCTCGTTAACGCCTGCTTTGATGAATTTTCTGTATTCTCGTTTTGCAGTGCTTTCTGTGCTTCCAAATTTGTTCAAAACGTAATCACGATCTTGCCAGTCGTTCCTGAAACGATACATTAAAACACTATGCCCACTGTAGCGATATTTATCTAGGTCTGCCAAGCTTACCACCAATCCAGCACGAAGTGAATTTAAATGTATATACCGTACCAATTCAAGGAAATATGTCTCTTCATCACAAACAATAGATTTGTAGCGATTTTGAAACAAGTGACCATATCGACGATGTCGACGATTATAGGTAATTGCATAGCCGGTCAGAAAACGCCGCATAAATGAGGATAAACCAGTATTACCACTTCGAAGCAGAATATGGGCATGGTTTGACATCAAAGACCACGCATAAATGATTGTGCCGGTCTCTCCTGCAACCTCACCCATCCGAAACACAAATGCAATTCGGTCCTGATCATCGGAAACAATATTCTTTTGTTCAATGCCTCTTACTATTACATGGTGAAGAGTTCCTGGAAAGTCGAGTCGAGCTTGTCTGGGCATTATTTTTTTGAGAATAAATAACGAATAATAGCCTGTGACGCCATAGGCCTTATATGAATTGAGGATTTAATTGCAGATAGTATGACAAAAAGTAGGGATAAAGTCAACGTAGTCATGAACGTCCCCGGTTTTATTTATTGCAAATAAAACTATTCTGATCTAAAATTTCTTCATAACAAATAATCTTAAAATATAAAGCCAAAGTGAAGCGAGGTATATATGAAAAAAATTCTGGCAGCCGACATAGGTGGAACTAACAGTCGTTTTGCACATTTTACTGTAGAGGCAGGCGGAAAACTCAAATTGGTTGATGTCAAGTGGCTACAAACCGCAAATGCAGATTCTTTTGGTCAGCTGATCGAACAGCTCAGGGCATCCGATTTTTCTCTGCCTCCTGATCAGGCTGACATTGCGGTTTTTGCAGTAGCCGGACCTGTTGAACACAGTTCTTACAGCGCACCTCCATATATTTCATGGGACATTGATATGTCCAATTCTCAAAAAAAACTGGGCACTAAAAACTCGGTGCTGATCAATGATTTTGTGGCTCAGGCCTATGCCTGCCGCTCTCCTGTTGGCGAAGCAGCCAAAGAGATTCTTCAGGGAGAAATCGTTACAGACGCGGCAGTGGCAGTTATAGGCGCAGGCACCGGCCTTGGTAAAGCTGTGCTTCTTCCAGATGGAGGCGGTGGCTTTCTGGCAGCACCATCAGAGGGAGGGCACGCGTACTTCCCGTTTATTTCAAGGCAAGAATACGATTTTCAGGAATTTCTTATGGAAAAACTCAAAGAGGACCATATAACAGGCAATCTTGTGGTATCTGGTAAGGGGCTTAGTCACATTCACTGGTTTTTAACAGGAGAACGTCTGGAACCTAAAAAGGTAACGAAGATGTTTTCACCTGCTTCTGACACTCTGGCTTGGGCTGCAAGATTCTACGGAAGGGTTTGTAGAGATTACGCTCTTCTTACTCTGTCTTTAGGCGGTCTTTATATTGCCGGAGGGTTAGCAGCCAAGATACCCGAATTGGTAACTCACGAAGAGTTTAAATCCGAATTTTATAGCTCCAGTACCATGGCACATATTTTGGCAAAAATTCCTGTATTCCTTATAAGCGATGAAAACAGCGGCCTTTGGGGTGCTGCTTTTCTTGGACTACAAAAGTTAAGATTAGCGTGATAGCTTACATAGTAGCTTGGAGGACCCCTTTTATTTTTTGCTTGCCATGCTGGTGAAGCAGCATGGCGGCTAGTCGTAGCAGGATCACTGCTTGACACTGTTAGTGCAGAATTCTTATACTTGACAATCATGCTCAAGCTTTCTACAAAAGGACAGTACGGTGTCCGAGCCATGTTTGAAGTTGCCAAAAATTACCAAAAGGGCACAATCAACATAAAGGAGATATCCGAGAAACAGGATGTATCTGTGTCATACCTTGAGCAGTTACTAAACAGGCTGCGACGGGCTGGTTTGATCGATAGTATCAAGGGGCCAGGAGGCGGCTATGTGCTTACCCGTGAACCCACGGCCATATCAATCGGCGAGATTTTGAGAGTTCTCGAGGGGCCGGTAGCTATTACCACCTGCTTGGATCCTTCCACAGATGGCTGTGATCGTGTGGACTACTGTGTTACAAGAATGTTATGGAAATCTCTGGGAGAACGGATCGAAAATTTTCTTGATAAAATATCACTTCAAGAATTAATCGAAGAAGAAAAAATTAAAACTTCTCAAACTTTGGAAGACAGAAAAATAATTTAAAAAATAATTTAAAAAATAATTTGAAAAATAATTTAAAAAATAATTTAAAAAAAATAAAGATAGAGGTAAAGACTCAAAAAAAAAGACCATACGGATTTCGTAAGGCTACGTTGTTGGATGTGAAATCCATTCAGGCTTTGGTTAACGACTATGCTTCTAAGGATAAGATGCTTCCGCTGTCACTTCATGATATCTTTGAGTCGCTCAGGGACTTTCATGTTTGTATTGTTAGTAATAATGTAATTGGAGTCTGTGCTCTACATATCACCTGGAAAGATCTCGCCGAAATTCGTTCTCTTGCCGTGTCCGACAAGTTTCAGAAAAATGGAATTGCAAGTATACTGGTGCGAAAGTGCCTTGCCGAGGCCAAGCGTCTTGGGGTAAAAGAGGTTTTTGCGCTCACATACTGCCCGGGTTTTTTTGAAAAATTTGGATTTGTAACCGTGGATAAGGCAAAACTTCCACATAAGGTTTGGGCTGACTGCATCCGTTGTCATCATTTCCCGGATTGTAATGAAGTAGCCGTAAAACGCAAATTGTAAGAATTATAGACCCAAATAAACCCCCGGTGAAAATATGGTGTCCGTGATTTTAAAATGCAAAAATAAGAGTTGTAAGGAATGTAGTATCGGTACGCTTTACTTCTGCTGATGGCAACATATTTTGATAATTTACCAGATAGCTGATTCCAAGAGATAGTGATTGATTAATCTTAACTTCTACTGCGGTCTCAGAATCAAGGAAGTATTTTTCTGTTTTATCGAAGGAAACTAGATAGTTTACTGTCTCTTTGAACTTAAAATTTTCCTTGACGATATATTGATATTTACCAGTAGCTTTACCGGTGAGGTAATTGTCTGATATCGAATTTCCCACAGAGAATTCGTCATATGAATACACAAACGACAATAGGCTCTGAAGTTTATGTTTTTTTGTGTTCAGCAAGTTATAACCAGCACCCGGTCCGCCATATAATCTGTACTTGTAACCTGAGAATTTATCCCTAATATAGCTTGTGGATAAGAGCAGAAACAGTCTTCCGGATAAAATTCTCTCAAATCTGCTTTCTAAAAGTATTCTGTTTGATGTTTCTGCTCCATTGTTTTCTTCGAATAACACATTTCCTGAAAAGAAGTATTTGTTAGCAGAGACTTTTTTATCTGCTGTCACTTTTCCGGCAAGGGTTTGACTGTCAGTGTTTCCGGAAGTGCTGACATAAGATAGTTCAACACGAATATTAAATTTATTTTCTTTTACCTTCTCAGCTTCCGCTGCTTCAATGGAAGATAACGGCAAAAGGCTTATACATATCAGACTGATTAAAATATAAAAGCTAGATGTCAGGCTTAATATCTTGAGATTAAACATTCAGAACCTCTTTTAATAAGGGTGACAAAACCACTTCGCGATCATACTGTTGAACACATAAGTAGCCATTGTTGCACATCGATAACAATTTATCAGGATTCATACTCATAAAATTTACATGCTCTTCCAGGCTTTTTATATCACCTGCTGGCGCTACTAAACCACACTGTGCTTTGTTGATTACAATGGATAATTCCGAATCAAGGTCAGCGGACACAAGTAGTGGTTTTGACATCGCTATGATGCCTAAAATCTTTGACGGAAAAAAGACATTGCCGCTCTGCGACCTCTGGGCAATAAATGAAATATCTATATCTTGTAGCATTTCAAAGTATTGTTCTTGATTTAAAAAAGGGATAAAAGTCAGATTGTTTAAATTTTTCTTTAAAGCAACATCAATCAATCGATCTCTTTCAGCCCCTTCACCAATTATACAGTAATGAATTTTTTCATTTTCAGACGTTGCCTCAGCAAGTTGTACTAAAACTTCAAGTCCTTGTTTTACCCCTATATTACCAGCGTATGCAACAATAAATTTATCTTTCAATTGAGGGAATTGCCCTCTAAATCTTCCACTCGGGCGTATACTGGATGCTTTTTTTACGTCGATCCAGTTGTAGTATATTGCCAGCTTATCTTTAGAAACTCCTTTTGATAGCAACCTTTCGTACATTCCATCCGAAATTGTAATAATAAGATCAGAACCACTATAAATAAACTTTTCTATTTTTTTAAGTATACGAATCAATAAACCTTCTTTTACCATTTTGAGCATCAAAGCAGCATCAGGTTGTATGTCTTGAATATGAAATACTAGCTTTACTTTCCATATTTTTTTAAAAAAAAGTCCAACTAATCCAAGGAGCAATGGTGGAGATAGCACAATGATACAATCATGCTTGCCGGCACGCATGAAATTAATAAAAGCAGAAAACAAAAAACTAAGTTCATGTATTATTCTTGAAGATGTAGTCACCTTCTTTGGAACATAGATGTAACCTCTAAGCACCTTTATTTTTTTAAAAACCTCCGAACTAAATAATCTATAGCGATCCTTTTTTGTTTTCTCCCACCTTGGGTAGAAAGAAAAACCAGTAACCATAGTGACATCGTGCCCCATTTCAGCAAAATATTCAGCTAAGTCTGTAGAGTAAAGGGCAATGCCGCTATGATCAGGATGGAAAAAAAGGCTACTAACTAATATCTTCATTTCTATATAAATCTCTCGCTTTTAGTCCAAGCCTCATATATGTCATTAAATATCACGTTTAAGTTTTTAGTAATACTCCAGTTAGGATAATCCGTTATCATTTTAGTTAGATCGGAGATATAACACATATGGTCTCCCTGTCGGCATTCTTCTATGTATTTGTATTTCATAGGAATACCGGAAATGCTTTCAATTAATTTAAAAGCTTCCAGAACTGAAATAGAGTTATTTCTTCCACCTCCGATGTTATATACTTCAGCCGATCGAGGAGCTTTTATAAACTCATGTATAAAACAAACAACGTCAAATGAGTGAATATTATCCCTTACCTGTTTTCCTTTGTAGCCGAAAATGCTGTATTTTTTTCTTTCTAAATTACACTTTATTAAATAGCTCAAGAACCCATGAAGTTCCACTCCTGAATGCTTTGGTCCTGTTAAACATCCGCCACGAAGACAACATGTAGACATTCCGAAGTACCTACCATATTCTTGTACCATAATATCTGCTGCAACTTTTGAAGCGCCAAACAACGAATGTTTTGATTGGTCAATTCTAAAATTCTCCTTAATACCGTTATAGTATAACGGGTCTGCATAGTCCCAGCGTGTCTCATGTTCAATCAAAGAGAGTTCATTTGGTGCATCGCCATAAACTTTGTTTGTTGACATATGAATAAATGGAGTTTCTGGACAAAACAGACGAGAGGCTTCAAGTAAATTAAGCGTGCCAACAGCATTTACATCAAAATCATCAAAGGGGCGGGTGGCTGCCAGGTCATGGCTTGGTTGAGCTGCAGTATGTACTATTGCATCAGGTTTTAAATGCTTAATTTCCGAAAGAACTTTATCTCTATTTCTTATATCAATCTCTAAATGAGAAAAATTAGAATACTGTTTTAAAAGTCTCTTCTGGTTCCAACGAGTATCTCCGAGAGGTCCAAAAAAATCCGCTCGCATATTATTGTCGATTCCGATAACTGACCAGTTTAATTCACAAAAATACTCCACAACCTCACTGCCAATTAATCCGCTTGAACCTGTAATTAATATTATTTTCATCTTTAGGTTATGTCCTTAATAAGTATTAGGGTGCATATAGATATGATGGCTGCTATTTAAGATTCAAGTTGAATTCGGATGCTTCTGCACATGTTGTCGCCTCTGAGGATCGGATGTTGCTGGAGTCTGAAAACAGCATTTTTTAACAACTTATACTTCTTTATGTCTGTTGTTCAGGTGCAAAATTAAACATAATTATGTTTTGTTAAATTTGTATGTATTCTTTAAGTAGCGCTGGATATGTGGATGGATTAAAGAGGATATTCATCATGAAGTTACATTCGTGTGTGCAGTAGCATCGGTTATCCTTAATTGAACGAATAACCTTTTGTGCCTGATCTGTTTTTAAAACCTTTTTTATATCGTAGCCATCTTTTCTTACGTTGCCAAGTTTCATGGCAGGAGTGAAAAGCTCACAGGGATAAAGATCACCCGACTCTGTGACTACAACATCTAGTTTGCCTGCATAGCAAGGGATTATCTGCTTGTCCTCTGTGACAGTTTGATGAATGAGCCGTCGTTGTAAAAGATCTTGTGCCGCCTTTAGCTTAGCTCCTTTGAAACGATATAGTTTAGCGATCCTATTTTTCTGATTCTCCTCCAGCTTTTTAACGATTTTCTTGTACTTTTCTGTATCTACTTCCTTGAGTGTTCCATCCGAAACTTCACCCCTGATTAGTGATACTGTATGGGTTTTGATGTTATCCATTTTGCCAACCAGCTCGATCACATCATCCAGGTGATCCTGATTCATAGAGCAGAACACGCTGTTGATTCCAAGCTCGAAGTTGGGGTATTTATCAAGCAGATTGCCAATGGCTTTGTATGTCTCCATGGTTTTCTTGAAGCTGCCCTTTACTCCCCTTATGGCGTCTTGCACCGGCTCTGGGCCGTCAAGTGAAAGCTTCACTGTTACAACACTATTAGTGCAGTATTTTAGGACTTCTTCGACCTTTTCCCTTATAACTTCGGGAAGCAATCCGTTTGTGGGCATAAGAATTATGGAGGGTTTATTATTGTCGTAAAAAGTCTTTACTATCTCGAAAATATCTTTTCTGAGGAATATTTCGCCTCCAGAGAGTGCAAGCCAGAGCAGATTTCCCATTGAAGAAGAAATCTTTGTTATCTCTTCCAGTGATAATTCCTCGGTAGCTCCTTTGGTAATCTCATCGTCAGATAGGTAAAAACAGAACGGACACCTGGAGTTGCATCTTCTGGTGAGGAAAAGGGTGAGATGTATAGGACTTCGTTTCCAGAAGATTGAGTCTATGTGCCTAAATGGTGAATAAGACATTTTTTAATAGTCTCTCCCTTTCATTTTTGCGAGTCTGTGTTTAACTATTCCTGAAATAGCTCCCCATCCGACTACCAGAGGGTAAAGCAATATGTAGTATGCAGAGGCTGATATGGCAAAAGATAAGCCTTTTGTTTTATAGAAAGACATCAGCAGGCCCCGGCTTACAAATATATTTGCAGCTATTATCAGTGGCACTGGATATAGAAATAAAGGCTTTTGAAAAACTATCCAGAGCAGTAAACATAGAAGGCATAAAAAAGATGCAAGCACGTTAACTTTTAATTCCACGGATGCCGTGCCGGAATCGGCAAGTACGTCTTTATTGTTTAGAGAGTATATGGTCCAGTACTTAGATTTTTTAAAGGCATTTTTGATGGACATCGGAAATGAATAATCAAATATATGCTGAACCAGCA
>CAYWZR010000002.1:19108-34442 GCA_964462885.1 uncultured Nitrospirota bacterium | reverse complement strand
TTATCGAGACTCTTCATGACAATGACAAGACCATTGCCATGATCAGCTTTCGCCGCAACTACGGTCAGACAGCCGCTTTCGCAGCTGGTTTTGCTCTGGCCAAAGGCGGTGTTATCGTTACATTGGACGGCGATTTGCAAAATGACCCAAAAGACATCCCCATGCTGCTTGAGGAGATAGAAAGCTGTGATATAGTCTCGGGATGGAGAAAGGACCGCAAGGACAGATTCCTAACTAGGCGGCTTCCCTCAATGTTTGCAAACAAGCTTATTTCAAAAGTCACTGGTGTAAAACTTCATGACTACGGGTGCAGCCTGAAGGCGTACCGGGCTGATGTGGTAAAAAATATCAAACTTTACGGAGAGATGCATAGGTTTATTCCAGCAGTGGCCAATACCATAGGCGCAAGAGTTCGAGAAGTTGTAACCTCGCATCATCCAAGAAAATACGGCGTATCAAAGTATGGACTCTCACGAACCGTTAAGGTGTTTCTAGACCTTATTACCGTAAAATTTCTCCAGAATTTTTCGACAAAACCAATCCAGGCTTTTGGTCCTATAGGTCTTCTATCAGGCTTATTTGGATTTCTTATATCTCTCTATTTAACCTTTGATAAGTTTTATCGCGGCAGGGATATCGGGGGCCGCCCTTTACTTCTGTTGGGGGTCCTTTTGATCATTGTTGGAGTGCAACTTATCGGAATGGGTCTGCTGGGTGAAATGCTGGCCAGGACATATCATGAAAGCCAAAACAAGCCAATTTATCATGCAAGCAAGGTCCTTGAAAGCCAGGTTGAACCTAAATAATCGAGGGTTAAAGAGTTCGAACAACTTTTATTCGAGTCCACCGGTAAGGTAGAATTAATTAATCCTGCTGTATTAATCTTTGCTTTATAACTATGAAGTGTAATAATTGTGAAGGGACTCTTTTACTAGTAATTGGTTGAAGGATGGCTGATTTTCGCTGCACGTGTTGCGGTGGCAGGTTTTGTATCGAGGAATTGTTGGATGATATTGACGAAGAGACGTGGGAATGTATAGCGCAACGCCCGTGTAATAGAGTTTAAATTTAGTTTAATTTTTTAAAAAAATAAATATTTTTTTAAATAAGCAAGATCGAGGAATAAAAAATATGAGCGATGTACTTGTTGAAGGAGAAGATCTGATAAAGGCGGTCAAGTGCGTCTCCGAAATGCGCGTATCTGAGCCAGACACACTGCTTTCCGATCTCGTACAAAAAGCCAGTTTGAAGTTCGATCTTTCGCCTAAGGACGAATGTTTTCTCCTTAGTTTTTTCGTCGAAGGCAATGACAAAAAGTAGTTGACGGCAAACAATAACCTGCCAATTCGACACTTCTACTTTATAACTGCCTGCTCGTCCGCCTGTGTTCAACAGTATTCGCATAAAAAATGAGGTGCTAGATGGAAGTTGATTTTCTTATTGTTGGCACTGGTTTTGCCGGTTGCACGCTTGCCGAAAGAATAGCAACAGAACTTAATAAAAAAGTCTTATTGGTCGAAAAGAGAAACCATATAGCTGGCAATACCTATGATTATTATAATGAAGACGGTATTCTGATACAGAAGTACGGCCCGCATATTTTCCATAGCAATTTACAAAATGTATGGGATTATCTCTGCCGCTTTACCAAGTGGAACGACTATGTGCATAGAGTAATCGCCAGTGTAAATGGCAAAGAGCTGTATTTGCCTATCAATCTTGCGACTATGGAGGCTCTTTATAATCGTAAATTTACCCCTGAGACGCTTGAAGAGTATTTTGAACAACAAAGGGTGAAACTCGATAATATAAGAAACTCAAGGGATGTGGTTGTTTCGCAGGTCGGGGAAGAGCTATATGAACTGTTTATCAAAAACTATACAAAAAAACAGTGGGGAGTTTATCCTGACGAACTTGATCCACAGGTGACAAAAAGGCTTCCTGTAAGGTTTAACAGGGATACCAGGTATTTTACAGACAGTTATCAAGGGATACCAAAGTATGGTTTCACCAAGATGTTCGAAAACATTATTAACAACAAAAACATTCACGTTTTATTAAATACAGATTATAAAGATATTGTCACTTCTGTTAAGTTTGATAAACTTATTTATACAGGTCCTATTGATTATTATTTTGATTATATGCATGGCAAGTTGCCTTATAGAAGTCTTGATTTTAAATTTGAGACACTTGATACGGAAAGATATCAGAATGCAGCAGTTGTAAACTTTCCAAATGATTATGACTATACAAGAATAACCGAGTTTAAACAGTTTTACCTTCAAAAACATCATAAAACAACAATTTGTTATGAATTCCCAAAGGCAGAAGGAGATCCGTATTATCCAATCCCGAAACCTGAATGCCAGAAAGTTTATCAAAAATATAAAAAAGAAGCTGACAAGCTAAATTCCGTATACTTTATAGGAAGACTGGCCCAGTATAAGTATTTAAATATGGATCAAGTGGTGGATGAGGCGCTAAACTTATTCCAGACGATTCAAAAAGATTTAAAATAATTACAAGGGATACCTGAGGGAAACATGAGCGGGGAAAAGAGACAGACGATTGCAGCAGTTGTAGTAACCTATAACAGGAAAGAGGAACTGGATGAATGCTTAAAGGCAATATTACACCAGACTCTTCCTGTTGATGCTATCTACATCCTTGACAATGCTTCTACTGATGGGACATCTGAATACCTGGTTGAGAAGGGTTTTTTGGATGATGTCCTGAATCCTAAGGATAAACCTCTTGAGGCAGTAAAAACCATAGCATCGCCACTATTTTCGGAGACGATGATTGAAGTCCATTATGTCAGGATGCATGAAAACACAGGTGGTGCAGGCGGATTTTATGAAGGGATAAAAAGAAGCTATGATGCAGGTTTTGATTGGTTATGGTTAATGGATGATGATGGTTTTCCGGTGGAAGACCAACTACTAGAACTATTAGATAAAACAGTTAAAAACAACCTGTACTTCTCCGGACCGCTTGTGGTGGATAAAGATAATGAACAAGCTTTGACTTTCCGCCCTGCTCACCTGCGTAATGTAGAAAATAGTGTTGATGCGGTCAAGGCAGATGCGACAGATGGGATAATCTATGGTTGGGTTACCCCGTTTAATGGAACACTTATTTCCAGGCAAGTTATTGACAAGATAGGAAACATTAAAAAAGAGATGTTTATCTGGGGAGATGAGAGAGAATACGTGCTTCGGACCGAAGCAAATAATATAAAAGTAGGAACGGTTATCACTGCGGTACATTGGCATCCAGTAAGGATAGGCAAAAGAGAACAACTGTTGTTCGGCTTTTTAGGTAGAGTTATTGTCCGACCGCCTGATAAAGCTAATATTTATTATAGAAACCTCGGATACTTACACTCAGAATATTACGGCTTCAAAAAACATATAAAAACTTTGATTAAACATACTGTATTTTTTCTTGTAAACATGAAGCTTAATATTAAAGGCCTAATAGGTTTCTACAGGTACTATATTGATGGAGCGATAGACAGCTATTCGTTGCCGCCGAAGCGCAAATAACGGCTATAAATTTAGTTCGAATGTTTTTTAAACTTATTTTTGCTTTCGGCTCAGTTCCAGGTTAGAGAAAAATAGGTTGAGCTAGGTTGAATTAGGTTAAATGATGAAAAATAAAGTCGCAGCCATTGTTGTAACCTATAATAGAAAGGAGTTTTTAGTCGAGTGTTTAAAGGCACTACTGGATCAGACTCGACCTGTTGATTCTATCTATATCCTCGACAATGCTTCTACTGATGGCACACCCGAGTACTTACTAAAAAAAGGCTTTATTGATAAAGTTCTATGTTCATATAAAGAACCGCTGGAAACGGTAAGTATTATTAAATCCACACTACTTCCGGATATTCCTATTGAAATTCATTACGTCAGAATGCACGAAAACTTAGGCGGTGCAGGCGGGTTTTATGAAGGGATAAAAAGAGGCTATGATACAGGTTTCGATTGGTTATGGCTTATGGATGATGATGGTTATCCGGCTAAAGATCAACTATTTGAGCTGCTTGATAAGTCTATACAAAACAAACTATATTTTTCAGGTCCTGTTGTAATAGATCGGGATAATGAGCAGATGCTGGCTTTCAGATCCTCTGCTATCTACAGTGTCACAGATACCGTAGAACATATTAAAACACAGGCAAAAAAAGATATAGTCTACAACTGTATTTATCCATTTAATGGAACTCTTGTCTCCAGAGGAGTTGTTGACAAAATAGGAAACATTAAGAAAGAAATGTTCATCTGGGGAGATGAAAAAGAATATGTACTAAGGGCTGAATTTAATAATATACAAATAGGAACTATTATTACTGCCGTGCATTGGCATCCTGCCAGAGAGGGCAACAGAGTGAAAGTTCTATTTGATTTTTTAGGCAAGGTGGCTGTGCGAACAGACAGTAATGCAACAATCTACTACAGAAACCTGGGATATCAGCATGCAAAATATTTTGGCGCCAGGAAACAAATTAAAACTTTAATAAAGCATACTGTCTATTTTCTTGTAAATCTAAAGTTCAATATTAAAGGGCTTAAGGATTTTTACAGGTACTATTTTGATGGTGCAACCGATAGGTATTGTTTACCACCTAAGCGCAAATAAACGATTAGAGTAGATTGAATTATAGTAGGAACAGATTGCAGTATACTGGTATAAACTGAATGACATCTATAGCTAAAAAAGATCCTATCATACGACTGTTTGACGTTGACTCGGTAACAAAAAAAATGCTAGTCATGTTTGTTTTGCTACTGCCTTTTCAGCATCTACTTAAATCTTTTTCCGGATCAAATAAGATTCTTAGAAAGTCAATCGCATATTCGGATGAGCTATCAACATTACTATTAATCGCAATTTTATTTACTTTTATCGCGCTTAAGCCAAAAGTTTACAGATTTAGAATACTGGAGATTCCAATAACTAAACCGTTTTCCTGGTTTATACTTGTCGCATGTCTTTCTATGGTATGGAATTCCGTTCCCATTTTGCAGGCTATGTTCGGAATATATGATTTCACAAAAAGCATACTTGTATTTTATGTATTCGCGACTCTAAGATGGCACCGGGATGAATTTATTTCGTTTATTTTTTGGATTAAGGTGGTAATATTGATTCTTGCTATTATTGGATTAGTCGGACAAATTCTTGTTATTGCCGGTTTTGATCCAGGGCTTGTTGTCAGAACGGCTGGAGAGCATAAAAAGAGGCTTGGATTGGATAGAGTTGTGTCTCTAACCGGAACAGGCGGTGTTAATTATCTCGGGATGTATTCATTGTTAGGTCTTTTCCTGTTTTATGGAACCACAAAAAACAAGGTCAAACGATATTTGGGAATGATTATAACCGTAACCTTGATTTTTATGACCTTTTCAAGACAGACATGGATGGGATTATTCGCCATGATGGTATTAACAAAAAGGAAATTAATATTACCTGGAATCCTGATAGTAGCCGGTATTGCCGTTATGACATTGCCCTCGATAGGACGATATAATCCTGAGCTATATTACAGAAGTTTCACCTATATGCAAGCCTTGAATATATTTATTGATCACCCTGTTATAGGCGCAGGCCCGGGAATGTTCGGTGGGCTGGCATCGGTCATGTTTAACTCCCCATACTATGATGACTGGCCAAATTTCTTTCGTGGCATGATGTTTCGTTTGGGTAGCTTGGATGCATTCTGGCCGGCTGTCTTTGCGGAGTTGGGATTTCTGGGTTTTTGGACTTATTACCTTATGTGGTCAGCTTTGCATCAAAGGATAGTTAAATTGTCAAACTGGTTTAAATTCAACAATGATCTGGATTTATATAATATAGGAACTATATTAAAAAACTATCTTGTAGCATTGGTTATAATGTGTTTCTTTACAGGACTTAACAAACCCTTTGTGATTTACACTTTTTTTGCCTTGTGCGGTATTTATTTATCGCTGTTTTACCAATATTCAGAACTTACGGGAACTTCAAAGTCCATCTGGAATCCAAAAAGTATTGCTGAAAAAAATATTCTACCAGCTCCGGCAAGTGGTCTAATTTCAGGCTGATTTTTTAAAAAAAATGCTTATATTATTTAGTTGTCCATAACTAAATAATATAAGTTAAATTATGCAATAGTAGCGCACCTAAAGTTTTCCCAACGAAGTTTCAACAAAATTCCAATAAAATACTTGACATCTGCTTGTTTCCAATATAATATCTTGGTTAATTAACTTATAACCGGACAGTAATTGTTAATAAACTAATTGAGCGATACAATAATTAAAGTGACAACAGATGCCAGTAATACTTGTCAGTACCGCATTCTGATCAAGTCAATAGGCTCTGCTCTGCCATCCACTTCAGCCGCAGTGGCAAAGGGTCTCGGGCTACCCACTGCTATGGTTGTTTCACGTCTTTATCGCGCACCGGCAGTTTTGGTGGATGGGCTTGGTAAGCCGCTTGCCCAACGCATGCTCTCTTTGCTTAACGATATTGGTTATGAAGTAGAGATACAGGAAGAAACTGAACCGCCTCCTGCACCTGTACCTCTCTATGATGTTGCAATTTATATTGAGGATGCACAAAAATTCCAACATGCAGTAGACATACTTGCAAGATTTATTGGCATCACTGAGGTAGAAGCCACCAAAATGATCATGGCTTCTCCGGGGATGGTGCTTGGTGCTGTCAGTGAAGCGACAATTCGTATTTTTAAAGATCAGATGGGTGAAAAAATTTCGGTTATATCATCTCAACCGGAAAAAGCTTATTACGATCTTTTTCTCTCTGATGGCCCGGATGTTGTGCGTAATCATTTACTTGCGGATATTGCCAAGGCTGGTATTTCGTCAAATAACACTTTAGGCCTGGTTGCTTCAAAGGTTGATTACAAAACTGCACAGGACCTTTGGAAGCGCCATCAGACATCAGGTTTGTTAAGAATCGTGAACCAGGATTTTCTCCGTTTTGATCTTGTGCTGCATAAAACAGAAACACCGGATCAGGAGCATGTCAAAGCACTCGAACTTCTTGCAGGTGTACCAGCAGATATGGCTGAAGCAGTTTTTAGTGAGACACCGATTACGCTTTTAGAAGCAGTGCCAAGTGCAGAAGTTGCCGCCCATATGGAGGCATTTGCAAAAGCCCGTCTAAATGTGCAGGCCAATCTGGTAACATTTCAAACGCTTGGACTAGAGGTCCAGTCCATATCCAATCATGTTTCATTACTCCGAACGCTTGAAAAACTGGGATTATCAAAGCAAGGCACTACATTGCCTCGTCCTCCTTTCCAGATCCCCGGCGTTATGCCGGAGCTACAGGCACGGATCATTCGCACTGCGCTTGAGGATGCAGGAGCGCAGGTCACATTTACAGAGGAGATGAATGAATGAATCCTTCTAATGTTTCTGCCTCACACAAAATACATCTGGAGATTGCTGAAACCGGCAAGCTTCTTGCTCTAAAAGGAAAACATACCGAAGCTTTGCGTTACTACCGTGATGCGCTTCGCCTTGCGGTATCTTCCAAAGCTCCAGAGGTCTTTTTTAGGCACTACACTCAATGTGTACTGGAAAGCTTAGAGTTAACCGGCGCCTACGACGAGATTATCAGCTTTTGCACAGATGCTGATGCCCACTATGTCTCACTGAATCTCAGTGTTGGTATTCATAAGCGTGACCATGGATCCTTATTGGAACGCTTGGGTTTGGTATACCTTAAAAGCGGCAATACTGAAGCAGGACAAAACGCTCTGCAAAAGGCACAAAACATTGCAGGAAAGGGTGCTTTGCCTATTACCGAAGAGATACTCGGTTGGCTCAAACGCGGCTTTACAGTTAATGTTGCCCGTATTCTTAGCAGTCAACGAAAGCACAAATATTTTGTTGTACGTCCCGGTCAGGTTAACCGAAAACGTGCCAGGTCTCTTTCAGAGGTGCAGCATAATGCGATTCCAGATCCGTCAAAGACTTTTAGTGTGTAAACTTTTACACAAAATAACACACTTACATCTACAAAACAGATAGGAGAAAATTTTATGGCTGAATATGATGGGATGACACCTGGACAGGTACTGGCAGATGCCAGTGTTGCCGAGTTCATTAAAAGTCTGGGGCTAGGCATTGCTGAAGCTCAGAAAGCGTTAGACGAAAACTCTGTTGACCAGATTGCCGAGTTTATTGAACCACGTGAAGGGCTGGGAGGTAAAACACTACTTGATCTCGGCCTTTCACCAGCCTTCTACCACTATCAGTACGCGGATATTACATGTTCGTTACAGCTTAGCCTTAAGGTTAAAAAAGACTTCAGCCTGGGTCTGAATCTGAGTGGATCGTACAGCAACACCAGTACGGAGTCGGGTAGCAACAGCGCAAGCGAGACCAGTAGCGAAAGTGGCTCCTCCACCCGTTCAGAGACTCGTCAGGCTAATGTGGAAATTACTTCGGCCTCAATAGGAGCGCTAAATGTGGGGGGGCAAAGTTTTCAGCTAACCGGAGCTACACCAAGGGAACGTATTCGTAATCTTCAAAATGCACTTACCAGCAGTGCTTCCTCAGGTATTGCGCGAGTGCTTTACCAAATGGAGCCATCAACGCTTACTATTAGAACAGATGCTGCAGAGGAAAAGGTGCAAGTTACCACCAATACAGTAGCATTTCTGTCTGGTGGTTTTGACAGTGGTATTGTACGGGTTGGAACAGATGCTGATACTGAATACAGGCTCGATGATACACCTGACAATATCACGGCCACAACCACAGCCCAGGGTTCAGTATCTGCTTATGCCACTCATGTAAAAAGTCAGATCGAAGCTCAAGGATACACCACATGGCACTATGCACCAGATGACGTTCTAGTCCGTACGTTTTTTGAGACCGGGCGACAAGACGTGGCCGATGCAGACTTACCCGGGCTGATGCGTTTAGCTATCGCTATGAAGGAAATGAATTTCCAGGTTGCCATTGAGGGTTTTGCAGATCGTCAACGCTATGCCAACCGTGCAAGATCTGACGAGTTAAACCGGCAGCTTGGCGATAATCGGGCACGGGAAGTTAGGGATATTTTGCTTGCAAACGGTGCTCCCTCAGCCTTGATTACGATGACACCATCCCGCGGTGATGCTGCTGCGGCTGAAGCTGGAAACACGGATGGCCAGGATAACAGGGATTTTCGAAAGGTTGAAATTAAAACGCCTGGCCGAACACACCATTGGATTTTTGTAAATGCGCGAGAAAGTGGCCCGAATCTAAATAATATTCTACCTGACAAAAGGGGAGATAACAGTGCAGACAATGGATTTATCTACCTTTTTAAACCAACTACACTCAGCCTTTCTGACAAAAAGGTTACAATTGAGAGTGTTGACTTCTCTTTTCGTGGAGTGGCCAGCGGTGGGTATTCAGCCGATAGCCCAGAAGCTTATGCAAAGAACCTTTCGGACGACATAAATGCAAATAGCGGCGCGAGTTTAAAAGCTTCTGTCTCAGGCAATGTTGTGACAGTTACAAAGGATGGGGATAAATTCCAGTTAACACTTGTTACTGCTACGACACGAAATATCACAATATCGGGCACAAGCGGGGTGACAGCCACATCACAATTCTCTCGTTCCACCACATCGAACCTGACAAGGCAGAACACCGGTAATAGTACTGTTGCTGTTGGAGCTTCCCTTGATGTACGTTACTCAAGACAGTTTGAAATGAACGTAACTGGCAACTCTTCAATCTCAGCTCGATTGGTATCAATTCCGGCTCCGCCTCAGTTTCTTGAAACTATCAAAGATTATCTGAAGGAGGAGTAGAAAGCAATGTCAGAAACAGTTAAAGTTACTCGTGCGTTGGTTACTGCGCCACTACCTCAGATCATTGAAAAGCTGGGACTTGCCATTGCTCAAGCGCAGTTTGCATTAGACAAAAACTCAGTCGAAATTGCCAAGATTATGTCCGAGACAGAAGTTGAAATTGGAGATAATAGTTACAACCTTCTTAGCTTGGGGTTTCAGCCCAGTTTTTACTCATTCACAGAAGCCACTGTAGAGGCAAAGTTGAGTTTTACTATGACCGAATCGACCGAGACATCCGTTGCTGTTGGTGTTCAGGTTGGAGTGCAATATGGAGTTTTCATGGCAGCAGCTTCTGTTGATGTCGCCTATGCGCGGAAGTTCTCTGTTTCAACAGAAGGCGCAAGTTCTATTGCCGCGCGTTTGGTTTCACTGCCTCCTCCTGATGTCTTTAGTCAAATTCTCAAACGGCAATATGAAAAGACGATTACATAAAATTACATAAAATCAAAATACTTTAAAAATACTTTAAAATAAATTTAATACATTTTAAAAAGGAGAACTGATATGGCATCGATAGGACAAGAACTCTTGAACGTCCCTATGGGGGATATGATTCGGCAGATGGCTTTTGCAATTGCTGAAGGGCAGTACCAACTCGACGAAAACTCAATAAATGTTGCAGAGATGATGGGTGGATTGACTACTGTCTACGACGAGGAGGGCAATGTTACTTTCGACGATAGCCGAGTGTTTTTTGGCTATGAGTATATGACTCTGAAGGAAGCTCGGGCCTTTGCTGTAGTTGATGATGCGTTAAGCGGCACAATGGGAGATGATGTAATAAAGTTAAACGACATCCTTGATAAGATTGACAAGGATGTTGAAGGCAACCCTGTCACAGATGACAGTGAAATCCGTGTGCCAACACGCCTGTCAATGATGGAACTGGGCTTTGCTCCAGTATTTTATCAGTTCGTTGACACAATCATCGAAGTGAAAATTGCAATAAAGATCACCAGAACCAGGGAGTATACAAAAACCCGGACGAATAAGAATATTGACAGGAGTAACTCCTATCGGCGTAAACGCAGCTTTTGGGGGACGAAACGTTCATCATCGAATCGTTCAAAAGTTTCTACTTCACAAGTTGATGCCACTTATTCTTCAAAGTACTCCTATTCTGCAGAAGGGGCAAGCCTGCTGCGTACCAAGCTTAGCCCGATACCACCACCGCCAATGCTGGAAGAACGTATTCGAGGTCTGATGGATAACGAAGACGCGCGTCGTCAAGCCAGCCTTGAGAAAAAGCGTGCGGATTTGGGTCTTGGCTAAATAGAGTTATTTGAGAAATTTGAATATTTTTTCTTCAAGTACTTTGAGTAATGTCTTGACGCACCTTACAACATTATGGAGGTTAATATATGAGTGTTGGAACTGATTTACTGAATGTTCCATTTCCTGAAATGGTCAAAACTCTTGGCATTGGTATTGCTGAGGCTCAGTATGAGCTTGACCTGGTGTCGATGAAAATTGCACGAATGATGGCGGGTTATGAACCTGATGAAGAACCTGAAGATGGCAGTGTGCCTTCTCCGGGTGAACCTGCCCGAACACTACTTGTGCCGCTTGGCGATGGCAAAGAATACAGCTTATTAGAGTTGGGGTTTACTCCTAACTTCTACCAGTTTGTTGACACATTGATAGAGCTTAAAATGTCGATCTCAATGTCACGGGAATCTAGTTATTCAAGATCGGCTACCACAGTAAATGCTAGTGTTACCGGCAAGGTGGGTTTCTTTTCGGCCTCGGCAAAGATGCGTGTTTCTACTGTTAGTGCAAGTTATGCGTCGAAATACCAGTACTCGGCAGAAGGAAGTTCGCTGATGCGGACTAAATTGGTGCCGGTCCCTGCGCCTGCCATTCTTGAAGAGAGAATTCGAGCTATGCTTGCGGCCACTACATCAACACCTGCTTAGGACTAAGCGATGGCAGGTCGTACATGGAGAGATTTAAGGCGAAGGCCAACAAACACTACAGAGGCAAACTCCACACTCGGAGGAACTTTTAGGCAACCTGTTGCACAGCAGTCGCCTCGGCTTACAAACCTATTAGAACAACGTCAGGCTCTGGAAAATCGCTTAAAAACTCTAACTTCCGGTACAGGTGAAACACTTAATGCTCGTGATGCTGCCAGGTTCCAGGTACCGACATTTGCCGAGCGACAAAGACAGCAGCGTGAATGGGAGGCTCAGCGCGAAGCTCTACAAGCTCGTGCATTAGAAGTTCGTACGCAAGCCCGCGATTTAAATTATCCAAATAATTTAAATAATTTGGATAATTCAAGAAGAGTCGATACACCGGATCGGTCGACGACCTTTTCGCGTCGTACTGGAAGAGATAATTTAGCTTCCTCTGCTACCGAGCCAGTCAATCAATGGCTTGCACGTCGTGATATGCAGCGTCGCTCCCTTCGAGATGCAGCGCGTGAACGGCTTTCGCCCTTAAACGATGTTGCTGATGTTGGCAACCAAATAAAAAGTTCGCTGTCACGTGCATCAGGTCAGTTGCGGGATCTGGATCGCCAGTTGGCCGCAAACAACCTTAATGAGGAACGAAGCGAGCTACGCAGGCTCGGTTCTGATAAGCTGACAAAAGCAACGAGCCAGGTCGATAAATATACAAAGATGGCTGAAGCCCCGATGCGTATGGTTAAAAAAATTGATAGCTTCTGGGAAAGTCGGCAGAACAAAATCAGTGGAGCTATGGATCAGACTGGCTCATATTTTGATCGATCACAAAGGCGGCTTTCGACCGACTCTGGTGGGTCCGGTGATCTATTTGAACGGATGCAGCGCAATCGGATGCAAGCGCTGAAACGAAGACAGGAACAACGTCGTCAGGAAGAGCGTGATGAGGCAAGGCGCGAACGTGCACGGCGCAATAGCAGTAAGGGAGACTAAGTTATATGAGAGATGAAAGCCGTTTTGTTACGGAATCACTTGAGGCATTGTTGGTATCAATTGCAGACGGTGTGCGAGATGCGCAAAATGCTCTAAACAGCACTCCGCCTCTCGATGCTTTCGGTCGACCTATGGCAACATACCACCTGCCATATCTTGATTTTGATCTTCATGTAGAAATGGAGACAGTTACTACACCAAATAATTTAAGTCGCCTTTGGATAAAACCAGCAGGCGCAAGTACTTCATCGGAACGTAGTGTGACCAGCACAATTTCAGGCCGGCTCATTTCAGTGCCACCTGGCGAGGGACTGCCAACCCCGGTACTTACGGTATCGTCAAAGCTTGAAAAAAACCTGCAAAACAAAAGTACTTACAAGATCATTGTCACAGCGTCTAACTCTTCTGGAGAAACCCTTGTCGGACAGAGCATCGAACTGAACATCAACGTAGATGCCTCAATACGTCTTTCTAAAGCCGAGAAGATTACTCTACCCGAAAAGTTAAAGGGCGTGAATCTAACCGATGTCATCCTTGTGACCGATGAAAGTGGTATGGCTGAAACAGTTCTAACTATTGTTATCAATAATAAAAATATACCGGCTAAAGCATTTATTGTTCTGACTGCTGAACTCGGAATCGCAACCGCCAATCTGACTATTCAAGCAGGAGAAAAATCATGAAAACAATCGAGGCTTTCGCACGTATCCTGAATGGTGACGGTGCGGATGCAGTTGGAGTCTTAGTCAGTTTGGAAACCTATGTTCTTGCATCTCGCCGGTGGGTGAGACTTGCTTCGGTGAAATCAGTAGCCAAGGGAACCTGGCAGGCAAAAGTGACTAAGCTCCGAACTGGAGCATATTACGCTCCGATCTTGCGCCTTAAAGAACCTAATGGCATTTTAGCTCAAAGTGGTTATTTAACCTATAACACAAGCACACAAACTCTGTCTGTGGATTTCGGAACAGTAGAGCGCTTAGAGCAAACCACCTTTTCATTAATAGCTTCAAGCAAACAGTTTAATCGAGTAAAATACACAATCGCCGGTCAACCTAAAAAGGCTAACGCATCATCGATAACAGCTTCTACAGTAGTAGCGGCAGCCACTAATAACCAGCTTTTAGATACATACAACGCCGAGGTTTTTAAGTTTAAAACAACGGAAGCTGATCTGCGTCTACAGCTCAGCCAGAAGGACAAGTTGCTTGTTAATAAAAATGTGGTTATTACTGATAAAGATAAGCGAATTGGCGAGCTTGAAAAGAAACTCTTAGAACGTATTGCATCTGAAACCAAACTAAAGAAGCAGAACGAAACCTTCACCTCTGAAATAATTCGTCAAACCTCAATTAATGATATTGCATCTGGTGTAGGAGCCGAGATTGATGCTGCAAACAAAAAGCTCCGCAGTAACAAACAACCCTATAGGTTTGGTAAAATAGAGCTTAATCTGCGAGGAACCATCGGCAAGGATGGAAAAACAATTACTCCTGTAAATTTTGTCGATCTGGAAAACATAAGTACTGCTGCAACTTTACCGGGGATGACTCTGGAGCTATTGCCGGCAAAAGATAACACAGAGGTTATCACTTCTGTGAATGTACCGGATGTCACTGGTTTTACAGAAACGGTTGTGCGTCGTTTACTAAACGAAGTAGGATTGCGGCTTGAGGTCGTCACAAAATCAATTGGCTCTGAAACCAAAATCCCGGTCGGGCAGTCAATGCAACAGTCGCCCAAAGCCGGAGACGACTTACCGCGTAGTAAAACAGTTCTAGTAGTTTTTGCTGCACCTTAGAAGTTGTACAAAAAATAACTTACACTTTTTTGAAAACTAAAATCCACCATAGGAGAAAGATGCTATGAGTAGAGATATAAAGGATCTGGTTCGTGATATTGTGGCGTCGCCACTTGGTGATGTAATCGCTTCTGTGGGTGAGGGAGTAGCCGAGGCCCAGCAGGCACTGGATGAGGGCTCGCTGGCTAAAACTCTGGAAATTTATTCCGAAGGTGGCGAAGAAGCCTTGAGTGTTTTACGTGAAATAGGCTATAGACCGACTTTTTATGTACTGCCAGAAACAACTGGAGAAGTACGGGTATCACTACATTTAGGCAAATCAGCGCAAAGAACTGGAACCGCAGTTAAGACTCAGTTATCTCGAATCGGGCTTAATGTTGGTAATATAAAACCACGACTCTATGCAACACCTGTTGATGCAGGCTATAGCAACCGCTATGGATTTCAGGCTGATGTCAGTGCAAAATTGACCTTCAAAATAGTTCCTGTCCCACCTCCTGACGGGATTGACGAGCTGAGAATTGTACCAGATTTTATTGGTAAAACTATTATCGAGAGCCAGACAATAGCCAAAAGCGTAGGTCTTGAAATCATTGTATATAACACTGACGGTTCACTGATTGACAACCCTAATGAAAATGCCAATATCACAAAGCAAGCCCCTCTTCCTGAAAAGTATGCTCGTACCGGAGATGAGATGGTACTGACTATTGAATGAACTAGAACTCATTTAAACTATTTTTAATTATTTTAAACTACTTTTAA
>CAYWZR010000002.1:0-19008 GCA_964462885.1 uncultured Nitrospirota bacterium | reverse complement strand
TACTTTTAAATTACTTCAAATTACTTTAAACTACTTTACTAGCATGTAAAACATGTCCTGATGAGCAGCCAGGTTTTAGCATAGTACGCATGTCGCTTTCCACCACAATATGCAAGCACATAAAGTTTCTTTAATCTTTGTATTGTTATTTGTATTTATCTTTTCGAAGATAGAAGTGCCGTATTCCTTGGAATTGTCCACAGATACCGCCTCTTCAGCCGAAAAAGCGCAACCTAAGAAAGTCAGCATTATCAGCATTGAAGAGCAGGTGGATGCAGGCTTGTATTATTTCCTGAAACGTGCAGTCAATGAGGCGCTTGAAGAAAAACCCGATATAATAATTTTCAAGGTGAACACATTTGGTGGTGAGCTTCATTCGGCTTTCGAAATCGTCGAACTCATCTTATCTATATCAGAGGCAACCACCTATGCTTATGTTCATCAGAAAGCCATATCCGCAGGCGCTCTTATATCCTTGGCCAACAACAATATTGTGATGGAGAACGGCACCACCATCGGAGATTGTGCTCCAATCACCCAAACCCAGGAAGGTATCAAGGTGATGGGTGAAAAGATACAATCCCCTTTGCGTGCCAAATTCCGTGCTCTGGCCGAAAAGAACGGCTATCCAAGCCTGCTCTCACAAGCCATGGTCACCATGGAAATGGAAGTAATTGCAGCTTATCCCAAGGACGATAGCCAAAAAATGCTCTACTATACGGCAAGGCAGTGGGAAGGACTTAGCAAGGAAGAAAAATCCAGCTACAACAGACATAAAATAGTTGTGGAAAAAGGAGAATTACTGACTATGACAGATAAGGAGGCCTATGAGTATGGCTTTTCGCAGGGTTCCTTTAGCAGCCTTGATGATTTTATAAAAAGCCGTAACTGGCAGGTTCTCTCTGAACACGAAACCAGCTGGTCGGAAAACATGGTGCGTACCCTTGGTAAATTCGCTCCTATACTCATGCTTCTTGGATTCGGCTGCTTATACATGGAACTAAAAACGCCAGGGTTCGGTATTTTCGGTATTTCGGGAATAGTGCTTCTGTCTATCGTGTTTGGCAGTAAATACCTGGTTGGTCTGGCTGATCATACTGAGCTGCTTCTGCTTATCATAGGAAGTATTCTTTTTCTGGTAGAAATTTTTATTTTTCCGGGCACGTTATTTTTTGGTGTTACCGGAGTTTTCTTCATGATCGTCAGTCTGATTCTCTCCATGCAGGGCTTTACCATCCCTGATCCAAAATTTCCATGGGAAATGCAGACATTGCTTAACAATACCGCTCTTACTTTGGGCATGGCACTACTTGCAATTGTTGTGCCATTTCTTGGAATTAAATATATAATTCCTCATATGCCCCGAAAAATGAGCGTGATACCGGATACCACCCTTAAAAACGCCAAAGTAACTACGATTGAGTCCAAGCTACGTCCTGGGATGGAGGGCGTATCTAAAACATGGCTGCGGCCATATGGGAAGGCTGTCTTTAACAATAAATTGTACGAGGTGCAAGCTATAAGTAATTTTATAGAAGCCGATAGGAAAGTGGAAGTGGTGTCGGTCTCGGGAAATAAAAGTACGGTTAAAGAGGTAAGTGCGTGAAGTTAGTACTGCCCATTATTTTACAAGCTATAGCGTTTACCGTAGGAGTGGCGGAAATTTTAATTCCGTCTTTTGGAATCCTCACTCTGATCGCCGTGGCCTTATTTGCTTACTCCTGGTATTATATTTTACAGCATCTATCTGGGACTGCTGCTTTGGGCTTTGGTATAGCTGATGTCATTATGCTTCCTGTGGTGATTAAGATTGCCCTTAAGTTGTTAAAAACTTCGAATATTTCTCTTAGTACTTCCCTGCCATCCGGAACCGGACTTCAGGAGCAAGAGGAAAAATGGAAGGAACTTGTCGGACAGCAAGGCATAGTGGTCGCTACTCTCCGTCCAGGTGGACAGATTAAGATCGGGGATGGGGTTTATGAAGCCACTACGCTAGGTGATTTTATAGAGAAAGAAACTATTGTTCAGGTGGTTTCTGTCGAAGACAACAAGATAATTGTTGAATCTGTCACAACAAAAGGAGAGAACCCGAGATGATGAACCTTAATATTGCAGTTATCTTTCTTATCATTGCCGTTATATTAGGCATGGTTATGGCCTTTTTCATCTTCAGTTTTTTCAGCTTGTGGCTACAAGCCTTTTTCTCCAAAGCGGATGTTTCTTTCTTCTCGTTGATAGGTATGAAGCTGAGAAAGGTTCCTGCACGCGAGGTTGTTGAAGCTAAGATTATGGGAGTAAAGGCCGGGCTGGAATTGGACACATCTGCTCTGGAAGCCCACTATATGGCTGGAGGTCATGTGCTGCGCGTAGTACAGGCGCTTATCGCTGCTGACAAAGCTAATATGACGCTGACCTTTAACAGGGCTGCTGCAATTGACTTGGCAGGCCGGAATGTATTGGAAGCCGTACAAATGTCGGTGAATCCCAAGGTCGTCGAGACTCCACTGGTAGCTGCAATGGCCATGGATGGAATCCAGCTTAAGGCCATCGCACGCATTACTGTACGCGCCAACCTGGACCGACTGGTGGGTGGAGCAGGGGAGGAAACAGTTTTGGCTCGTGTAGGCGAGGGGATTGTCTCTACTATCGGCTCGTCTCAAAAACATAAACATGTTTTGGAAAATCCCGATTCGATCTCTAAAGCCGTTTTATCCAAAGGACTGGACACAGGAACCGCTTTTGACATTCTCTCAATCGATATTGCTGATGTGGATGTGGGTAAAAATATAGGCGCTGAGCTAGAAACCGACCGTGCCGAGGCGGATAAGAAAATTGCCCAGGCCAAGGCAGAGGAAAGAAGAGCAATGGCTGTAGCGGCAGAGCAGGAAATGATTGCCCGTGTGGCCGAGATGCGAGCCAAAGTTGTATCGGCAGAGGCCGAAGTTCCGCTGGCAATGGCTGAAGCATTCCGCAAGGGGAATATGGGTGTAATGGACTATTACCAGATGAAAAATATAAATGCCGACACCACTATGCGTGAAAATATTGCTCATGCAGATGAGGATAAGGACGAAGAAGAATGAGCTCTGATGCCGTAATCTTCGTACTGGCTGCTGTTTATTGGGTTGCCTCCTTAATATTGGGCAGGCGTAAGAAAAAGGCCCAAAAAGAAGCACTGAAGCGGCAGGAATCGGCTCTGGTTCCTGCCACTTCCCAGGCTCATACACACGAATCGTCTTCTAATCTTGAGACGGTTTCCAGGATAGCAAAAGCGCTGGGCATTTATGTCCCTGAGGAAATTTCCCCATTGCCTCCTCCAACTTATTACGAGCCTGTTTTGGAAGAGAAGGAGAAGCCCAAAAGACAAGAGCAGCTTGCAGAAAAAGAGAATTTGACATCTAAAAAATATGTACAAAATAAGGAGAAGAGAGACCACTACTCTGTTACACAAAAAACAGGCCGTATGAAACTCAGCCTACTGCAAGTTAAAAAAGGTCTTCACCTGCAATCTCAGTTAAAAAAAGCAATTATATTCAAAACAATCCTAGACCCTCCGCCATCAGCTCATAGACGCCGTTTTATTCACTGATCCGTCTGGTATCACCGGCTTATGAAAATTGTCATAATAACCAGTGATGAGCCTTTTTACCTACCCCTTACTTTTCAGAAATTATTTGAGAGTTCTGCCCGGGATAGCATAAAAAAAATCATTCTTCTGCCACCCACAGCCAAAAAAAGAAACTGGAGAACCATTATAGAAGAACAGATGGGCTTTGGACTGCCATATTTTATTTATAGAACAGTTCAATATATGCTTTTTAAAATATTATCTCGTATAAACATAAAGATAAAAGGAAGATACTATTCCATAGAAGCTGTTGCAAAGGCATATAAAATTCCTTTATTAAAACTTCCTAATATAAACTCTGATGAAACACTTAATATTATCAGAGAAGAAAACCCTGATTTAATGGTTTCACTTTCTGCAAGCCAGATATTTTCTGAAAAGATTATTAATATTCCTAAATGGGCAACACTTAATGTACATAACGCTCCTTTGCCTAGATATCAGGGCTTAATGCCAAGTTTCTGGGTACTTTATCACAATGAAAAAGAGACAGCCACTACAGTTCACCTTATGGATAAAAAGATCGATACAGGGGGGATTATTGTACAGAAGAAAGTGCCTATCTCCAGAGATGAAACAATAGATTCCCTTATTAAAAAAACAAAGCTTTTGACGGTTGATGCCCTGCTTGAGGCTTTCGCACTATTTAAGGAACATAACGGGCATCCGCCAGTAACCGCAAATAAACCGGAAGAAGCTACGTATTTCGGGTTTCCCTCTAAAAAGGATATAAAAGAATTCAGACAAAGGGGGAAAAGGTTTTTATGCAAAGGCATCTAATGACAGTTGATGTTGAAGATAACTTCATATTAGAGGAATTAGCAGATGAAGAGGATTGGCCGAGGTATGAGGGGCAGGTGGTCGAAAATATCTTAAGAATACTTTCACTGCTAAGAAGATACAAAACAAAAGCCACTTTTTTTGCAGCAGGCATGGTTGTGGAGAGACGACCGGAACTTATAGATCATATCATGAGAGACGGTCATGAGATAGCTTCGCACAGTTATTGGCACACATCACTAAGGCTGATGTCTGTGGATGAGTTAGAGGCTGACATAAAAAAATCGACAGATATACTTACTTCGATGACCGGACAGAAAATTCTTGGTTTCAGGGCCATGGGATACTCTATTCCTGAAGATGAGAGAGGCTTTTACGCATTGCTGAAAAAGTATGGATATAAATATGATTCAAGTAAAAGAAGGAGAACGGACGGGAATAATTCTCAGACAATAGAAAAAGGTGATATTGCCCGCGTTTTTCCGTCTTCTGTTAACATATTAGGGATAAAGACCATATTTTCAGGTGGAACATATCTCAGGTGGCTGCCGGAATTTGTGATAAACCAAGGCTTTTCACAACATGTCAGAGCCAGGCAACCTGTCATGCTATATGTGCATCCATGGGAATTCAACAAAGACCAACCAAAGAGAACCGTTCGCTTTAAGTATCAGATATTACAGTCTCCGCTTACTTTCAGCACAGAGAGGAAACTTAATAATTTACTTAAAAAACATAAATTTGTCTCAATCAGTGAATATATGGAAATATGATAAATGCATGTCTTGCAGCTTAATAATTATCACTTTGTCAAAGGTGGCGCTGAGCGATACTATTTTGAGGTATCAAAGGTCCTGGAAGAACATGGACATAGAGTGCTTCATTTTTCGGTAGAGGACAAGGACAATGTACCGTCAGCCTATTCGACTTATTTCGGCAGAGCTATGAGTTTCGATACAGGCCAGGGAATACTTAAAAAGATTGAAACAGCATCCAGGATGCTTTATTCATTCGAAAATAATAATAAGATGAAAAACTTCCTGGCCAAATATGATGTTGATATAGCCCACGCTCATAATATTTATCACAGGATCTGTCCCTCGGTGTTTGATGTGCTGAGTAGAAAAAATATTCCGATTGTCATGACCCTTCATGATTATAAGCTTGGATGCTCTATATACACTTTCTATAGAGACGGTAGGATATGCAACGAATGTTTATCTATCGGCAAGCGCAGAATAATCAAAAACCGATGCACAAAGGGTGCTTTAACACTCAGCTTGTTTCACTGGCTGGAAGCAAAGCTTCATGGTCTGCTTGATATATACAACAAAAACGTAAGTTTTTTTATCTGCCCCAGTCTTTTTTCTCTTAAAAAACATGCTGAAATAGGGATCCCGGAAAACAAACTGATACATATTGCAAACTTCATACGTATGGCTGGTTACGAACCTGATTATGAAAATCAAGATTATATTTTATTTGTCGGTAGGCTCTCGCAGGAAAAAGGTATTCTGACTTTACTTAAGGCAGTAAAAAATATTGATATAAATCTCAAAGTGGTTGGAGACGGTCCGATGAGAGAGGAGTATGAAGCCTATGCAAGAGACAATAAGATAAATAATGTGGTCTTTGAAGGTTATAAATCTGATGAAGATCTGAAGGCTCTTTTTAGAAACGCCGCCTTTCTTGTAATTCCCTCTGAATGGTATGAAAATGCGCCGATGACGATACTCGAATCATTTGCTTACGGCAAACCGGTTATTGGTGCGGATATTGGCGGAATACCCGAGATGGTGCTGGATGGAAGAACAGGACTTCTTTTTAAATCTGGAGATTACCTGGAACTACATGAGAAGATAAAATATCTTTTAATTAATCCATCACTGATTGCTCAGATGGGTAAGGAATCAAGAAAAAAGGCCGAAGAGGAATATAACTCAGAGATTCATCACCAAAAATTAATGAAGGTTTATGAGTCTGCTTCTGCCTGATATTTTTTGAGATCATCGGGTTCATAAAAAGCCTTTCCCTCTCACATCAAGATTGTAAAAATGAATTTAAGGAACTTACTGTGAAAATAGCTTATGTAGTCCTAAAAGGTATGCCGGTTGGCGGTGGAATAGAAAAATACACTGAGGAAGTAGGCTCGAGACTTGTAGAGAAAGGGCATGAGGTTACCGTCTACACAACAAGACATTATGGGTCTATTGAAGGCACATTCAAGGGAATGAAGATAAAGACAGTTCCATCTTTCAGGAGCAAAAGCCTTGAGAAAATTACGGCGGCTTTTATGGCGACTATTTATCAATGCAGCCAGAAAGAAGTGGATATCGTTCACTTTCACGCGTTTGGTCCTGCTATGTTCTGCTTTATTCCGAGACTAAGAGGGAGAAAGGTTATTGTTCAAGGCCATGGGCTGGAGTGGATGCGATCAAGATGGGGCTATTTTGGAAAGTTGTTTTTGAGATTAGCAGAAGTTCCATCAGTTAAATTTCCTCATATGGTAACAGCTGTTTCGCTTGTTCAGAAAGAGTATTTATTGGAGAAACACGGGGTGAAATGTGTTTATATCCCAACTGGTGTAAACCCACCGCAAGTAGAAGAACCGGATCTGATAAAACAGTATGGCCTTTACGGGAATGACTATATACTTTTCGTTGCAAGACTTGTAAGAGAAAAAGGGGCACACTACCTTATAGATGCCTATAAACGTCTTAAGACAGATATAAAACTTGTCATTGCCGGTGATGCAGAGCATGAACAGAGCTATAAAAACGAGCTTTATCAGTTGGCGGAAGGCAATGACAACATTATTTTCACAGGCTTTGCCACTGATAAAATATTGCATGAACTCTTTTCAAACTGTTACATGTTTGTTCTTCCTTCAGAGATGGAAGGATTGCCGATAGCCTTACTTGAGGGAATGAGTTATGGAAATTGTTGTCTTATTAGTGATATCCAAGAGAATCTTCAGGTATTGGATGATAAAGGATATTCCTTCAGAAGCAAAGATATAGATGATCTTTCCAAAAAATTAGACTACCTGATAAAAAATAGTGATGCTGTAGGATCTGTCAGACAAAAAGCCAAGGCCCACGTTCTTGAGAACTATTCATGGTCAATGGTTGCTAATAAAATTGAAAAACTCTATATAAAGCTATTGAATCAATAGTAACTGAAATATTTACTAGAATGCTAAGGAATAAGTTGGCAAATCTGCTTTGCTTTAAACAGTTACTCGGTAGTAGATTAAAGGTGTGATTTGCCCTATATTGGTGAGATTAGAGGACTTCCCATCGAAGAGGCTCGAAAGAAGATTTTAAGTATCAATTAATATCCCGTGATTATGTATTAAAAGATGATCTGTAACCTCAGATACATCTACCAGTTGAGAGCCTGTTTACAGCTATATAGGGTCATATTTATTCTGTTGTTTTTAAAATATCTCAAACATCTAAAGAGTATAGAAACAGTTGCGGATTCCGAACTTAAGATTCCCAGGGAGCGCCAGGTAGCCTTTATGGGCAAAAAATAACGAAAAGACATCATGCTTTTTCCGCTTGGGAAAACTTTGTACTTGACAGAGGTCCTTTGAATGAGTAACACATATATTATATATTTAAAGATAACTAATGAGGCTTAAAATAAATATGAAGGTCCGTGAAAGCAGTTTTCTTCTCCCCTTCAACTACAATTACAACCTCATGAGCGCTCTATACGGACTTATTCAAAGTTCTGATATGGGATACTCTCTTTTCCTGCACAACGATGGCTTTATGCATCAGGGCAAGCATTTCAAACTATTCACATTTTCCGAACTGAAGATAAACGGACTATACCGTGTTACAAAACAGGGTCTTCAGGCCAACACAAGCTGCGTTGACTGGTATATTTCAACCCCAGTAGATAAATCTCTTGAGAATATCGTTAGAGGAATTTTTGAAAACAACCGGATTGAATTGAGGAATAATAGCACTTTGATAAAGTTCTACATCACGAGTGTTAAAACAATACCTGAACCTGAGTTTAAAGAAACCATGCAGATGAGGTGCCTTTCGCCCATCTTCATGGATACATTCATCGATGATCCCAAAACCGGCAAGAAGAAATCCTGGACCCTGAATTACTTTAATAACAAGGATAAATTCGTTAATAATATTAAAAACAACCTTGTAAGAAAATATGAAATCATTCATCAAAAGACATTCAAACCGAAAAGATTCCGGTTTGAATTCGACACAAGCTACATCGAGCGAAAAGGCGGAAAGATCACAAGTCTCATCACTTTTAAAGCCAAAAACAAGATTCCGATCAAGCTTCGGTGCTTCAACTCTCCTTTTACAATAAAGACTGACCCCGAGCTGATCCAGGTCGGTTACGAATGCGGTTTTGGAAGCAAGAACAGTAATGGGCTTGGGATGGTAACTGTATAATTGTTTAGTTTAAAGCGTTCAAGCCGTTCAAACAGCTAAGGCTGCAAACAATGTTCCCTTTCTTGTAAGTAAATGTTAAAAATATTAAAGGAACTTTTACAGTAAAGGTAATATTATCAAAGAGTAGCCTCGCCATACAGTTAAAACTGGACCTGGCAAGTTCTTCACTTTATGTTAAAATTGTATAAGGAAATTTTACACACAAGGTAATATATGGCTCAATTTTATACAAAATCTATATCAGGAATGGAGTTAAGGCTTTTACAGACCATTAAAGAGAGTGGCAAAGAAGTCTTTACGACGAAAGAAATTAAAGAAAACTGGCGTTTAAAGGGCTGGCCAAATATTTTGATCAATTTAAAGCGCAAAGGGTTAATTACGCAGCTGGAGCGAGGAAAATATATTTTTCCTGATACAGAGGCGGATTCTTTTCTTATTGGAACAAGATTGATAACCCCGGCTGCAATAGGTTACTGGTCTGCGCTCAATTATTACGAATTGACAGAGCAGATTCCGAATATCGTATTAGTCCAGAGTACCAACAGAAAAAGAAGTCGTGAAATTCTAAATGTGCGTTATCAGTTTATTACTTTATCTGCGCATAAATTTTTTGGCTTTCGAAAGGAGTGGATAGGTCGCGATTTTTTTATAATCACTGATTTAGAAAAGACTATTGTTGATTGTTTCGATAGGCCTGAACATGCCGGTGGATTTTCAGAAGCCATAAAAGGGCTGTTATCGTCACATGAAAAAATAGACAAAGAAAAACTGTTCTCATACGCTTTAAGGCTTGGAAACAATACCGTTATCAAACGCATTGGATACATATCGGAGATTCTCAAATTAAAGGATTTTGAAAAGTTTCGTTCTGAAGCAAAAAAAATTCTAGTTTCAAGGTACACGGTACTTAACCCGCTTACAGCCCGGGAAGGAAGGCATTCACGAAAATGGCGACTTTTTTTAAACATTAGTGAGGACGAGATAACGAATATAGCAATGGTTGCCTCCTGATGCTTTCTATTAAAGAGCTCAGAGAAAAATCCCTGCAATTGGGTATTCCCATAGAAAGCATAGATAAAGACTGGGTTCTTGGCCATTTTTTAAACGGGATGTTTAAAGACGTTTTTTTCAAAGAACACCTTGTATTCAAAGGTGGAACTTGTCTGAGAAAAATCTATTTCGAGAATTACCGTTTTTCGGAAGATCTTGATTTCACTGCTGTCAGGGAGTTCGTCAGATCGGAATTGATAGAAAAACTTACGTTAATCACAGACAGTGTTTATCAAGATGTAGGCATTTCTTTCGGACCGATTCAGTGTAAAGATTTGTTGTCTAACGATCGTTTGATGGAGTATCAGTTGCGTATTCCTTTTTGGGGATCCCTACACCCAAAACACAAGAAGGTTGAACATAAAAAATGGACGACATCTATCAAAATCGATATTTCTTTGAATGAAATATTGCTTAAGCCTATTGTATCCCAAAAAATTCTACACCAGTATTCCGACCAAAACTTGATGACAGAGAAAATCCAGGTATATTGCCTTGAAGAAATATATTCAGAAAAATTACGCTCGCTCCTGCAACGTTCCTACAGTGCCCCTCGTGATTATTATGATTTGTGGTACATTGCGACATACTTCAACAATGACGTGAAATGGAAAAGTATTCCATCACTCTTTGAGAAAAAGTGTTCTATTAAAAAGATTGTTTTTAATGACGTTAGTGATTTTTTCGGTCCCAAAAGAGTTGCTTCTGCTGAATCGGAATGGCAACCATCACTTGGTGGACATCTGCGGGAACTGCCAGACGTTGATATTGTTTTGATGCAATTAAAAGAAAACCTGAAAACACTTTTTAGAACATGAGAACACTATTCAATCTTCTTGCAGGGAAGAAAGATTATGCTCCTTATGAATACCAGGAGAGAGTTGCAAACTACATTCTGAAAGGTAAAAACCTTTTACTTTGTGCACCTACCGGCGCCGGAAAAACATGGGCGGCATTGCTTCCGTTTTTATTTTCCTGGAAAAAGGCCACTCCAATAGTGGATCGTCTTATCTATGTTCTCCCTCTTCGTTCCCTGGCAACTTCACTCTACAACGAGACAATTATGTCATGTGCCTCCGTCTTCAAAGTTAAGAAAAATCCGGAAGAACGTAATGGCGAAGCTGATGAAATTGTCATCACAATCCAGACAGGAGATCAGAAAGATGACCCTTTTTTTGAAGGTGATATCATTTTCACTACAGTTGATCAATGCCTTTCTTCTTATATCAATATGCCTGTTTCGTTGCCCCGGCGTGTAGGAAATATCAATGCAGGAGCATTACTCGGGAGCCTGATTGTTCTGGACGAGTTTCATTTGCTGGAACCGGATAAGGCAATGCAGACCGCAATCGAGATGCTATCCCGATTAAAACAGTTTTCCAATTTTATCATCATGACAGCGACACTTTCTGCGAAAAGCATGGAAGTATTGAACGGACTATTGGGAGGAGAGATTATCAGACTTCCAGAACAAGAAGTCTTGGCGCTTCCTTCTCATTCAGATAAAAAACGTACCTTTCGTTGGGTGAATCATGTCCTGAAGGCAAAGGATATCATCCAATCACATCAGGGAGGACGTTCAATTGTAATTATCAATACTGTTGTTAGGGCTCAGGAGATATTTTGGGATCTTAATGAATATGCCTCTCGTAATGGGATTAAACTTTTCCTGCTGCATAGCCGGTTCTATCCGGAAGACCGCAAAAAAACTGAAGATGGATTAAATCACTGGTTCGGAAAGAATGCAAATCTTTCTAATACAATTTTGGTGACCACTCAGGTAATTGAAGCTGGGATTGATATCTCTGCGGACAACTTGCATACTGAATTGGCTCCTCTAAACAGTATTATTCAACGTGCAGGTCGCTGTGCGCGCTATGCCGGGAATCGTGGTGCTGGAACCGTCTGGGTTTATGAACTGCAAAAAGATGATAGCGGGAAAGTCCGATTAGGGGCGTATCGGGATCAGTCCGTTGTTATCCGGGAAACAAGAAAAATGATGGAGTTATTAGTCCCAGGAGGGGAGATCATTTCTTTCTCGTCAGAACAAGAATGGATAAATCAAGTACACACGGAACAGGAGTGTTCATACCTCCAATCGTATACACAAAATATCCATCAATTGAAACGTAAAGTCCACGAAGCTATGGACGGAAAAAATCCTGCGGCCGTAAGAAACTTGATCAGGGATATTGCTTCAGTAAGTGTCATAATCACGGACCGGCCTGAAGAGTTGCGGTTTGACAAAAAAGAGTGGCCCCAAATGCTTTCCGTGCCTCGCTCCTCTCTCTACAGACTGAAAGATTTTTTCTCTGGAATAATTGATGAAACATGGGTAGCCAAGCTGCCAATGGAAGGAGATGATGATCAAGCAATTATGCACTTTGAATGGCAGATAATTTCAAGTATCGATGAGGCTGTAAATGCACCATGGTTGGTGGTGATCCATCCTGAATACGCGAGCTATTCACAGGATATTGGATTGCAGATAGGGGTATCCGGTTCTTTTCGTCCTCCTAAATACCATCAAAGACCTCTCATCTCGGGTTACAGTATTCAGTATGAAACGTATGCCGAACATGTTCATCGAGCACTCAAAGTCTGTCGTTCAATGCACCCCTATTATCGAAATGCTTTATCTTGTCTGCAAGACTATTATGACAAGAGAATCAATGGAAAGCCGATTGAGAAATTTGTCGAGCTTGCTTGCGTTCTGCACGATACTGGCAAACTTTCCATCAAATGGCAGGAAGCGGTCCAAGCATGGCAGAAACATAAAAACTCATCCAAGCTCACAGATGCCCCCATTGCCCATTCCGATTATGACCCTGAAAATGATTTTGAAGAAAAAAAAAGCTTTTCACGACAACCACCCCACGCTGCTGAAGGTGCTTATGCCGTTGCAAGATGGTTAAATGACTGCATGGATAACGATGTTGCCTTAGTACTCTGGACGGCTATTACAAGGCACCATGGAGCTTTCACGGATTCACTGGGAAGTTTCAAGTTAATAGATGGAGCAGCGCAATGGATACAAAAAGATGTTACGGCAGAGTACTCCAAAAGCATTACGCTCGATGATGCTCCCGACATAGTGATGCGTAAGGAATATGTCAAAAAAGCGCTGTTGTCTTTTAGTAAAAACGCGGATGATGAGGATTTATGGCCGCTTTATGTCTTTTTCGTCAGGAGAGTTCGTTTAGCGGACCAGAAGAGCCAGCAGGGGGGATAAGATGATTGTCGAGATTGCAAAGAAAACAGGAACCTATGCAGATTCTTTACAGGCGATAGGCACTGCAAATCTGATTGAAGAGATTGCGGGGAGACAAACTGTAATTCGTGATATGGGGCCGTTCTTCCAGGTAGAGTGTGCAAGCGATGTTCTGCCAGCGCAATGGAAGCCACCGTCTCCAGGCTTTTACTACATATGGCTCAGAAGCAAGGAAAGAGAAAAGCCTCCTGGAATTCTTGTTATGGACTACGAAGAGGAACAACGCCGGGCAAAAGCAAACAAAGAAAATCGTAAGAAAATAAAAAAAGAAGTATTAAACAAAGCTCTTGAAGAACAGGGGATTGCTGGGATAGAGGAAGTCGATCCCGAATATAGATTCGCAGCCATCCTTGCTTCAATGCGAAAAGGCTGGAGCTCGGATAAAGATGTGTATCTCTGGGTATCCAACCACCCTCAAGAAGCACTTGCTTGGGCTCAAGATGAGCTATTGAGAAAGTCTTCCGGGAAAACACCTCTCCAGGTCAGTAACAGCCAGTTTTTTAACCCAATCTCGGGAAAAGGTGTGCACGCCGCAAAAACAATGTCGAAGTCTCCGGGAGCAATCTGTAAAGAGATAATAGAACCTTTTGCCGAATGGATGAAATTCCGAGGTGCCTTTCAATCCATGCTTTCTTATCGAAGTGGAGATGATTTTAAACTCTTTGTTATTGAACCTGCTGAAATTAGTCCCAAATCCATTTTTTATCTCAGGAAAGAGTTGCTTGCCATGCAGCTTTGGGGTGGAATACATTTGGATATAGAAGCATCCCTTCGTCTGGCGGAACTGATGATCATGCACTCGGACGTAATGGAAGGGACAATAGGTTTGAGGAAAAAACAACCTTCTGAAGTGATTAAAGGTCTGCGCCAGGCATTTTTTAAAAGCATGGGAACAGCTGCAGCGCTTATGAACGATGCTTTCCTGCCGTTGCCAAGTTGGTTCACTATAGAGAACAGGGATGATGCAAATGCTTATTTGGAGATTATAAGAGAGCATATTGGGGAGTACAACCCTGGGAAACCCGGGTGTTTGGCATCTTTGAACGAAAGTCATTCAGGTGATGTGCCGATTCTTCAACAATATCGCAAATGGCTTACAACAGGCGAATTGCTGGATCTACTTGTTTTTTTTGCGAGATTCGCAGTTCATGTCATGGAAAAGGGGGGGAAGGAAAAACAGGTAAAAGAATTTACGACCAAGAATCTAACAATCCTTTTTGAAAGGGGGTACGGAATGAAAGAAATCGTTGAAAATCCCGGTTTTTTAAGTATAGCCAGGGGGGTACGGAATTGTACCATTTATGCTGTTTCTCTTGGTAAGCGAGAACCTCACTTCGGACTTGCGCAACAATGGAAACAGAAGATAAAAGGAGGAGACAAAGAATTTATCCCTGCGTTGTCTGATTTTGTCCAGACACAGAACTGGGAAATTGAATATCGGCTTAAAGGGAAGGAACATGTCATTCAGAAAGAAGATCTGGACGATGTTATTACACTTATTGAAAAATATGGTTCGGAGTTAGTTGGTATGTTGCTTTTGGCATACGGATATTCCAGAGCGCCGAAAACTGATAATGAGAATCTCAGCAAGGAGGAAGGAAAATGAAACTTCATTCACTTAGTATTTCTGGGTTAGTGACCATGAACCTTCATGCTCTCAATAATGAGGGGTCTGAAGGAAACACCTTGATGACGCGTATGGTCGAAATTGTGGACGAGAAAGGTAACCTTCATACCGTGAACGCTGTCTCTGGCGATATGTTTAAACATATTCAGGCGGAACACCTGTTTATGGAAGCAAAATCAAGCAACCTTCCTTTATGTAAGGGATGTGAGACTTTTGACGCCAACCGTATCTGTATAGACGAGACCTTTATCAAAAAGGAAGGCTTTTCTAAAGAGACCAAAGACAGCGAAATACTTTCAGAGGCTATCAACAGGTGTATTATTGATGATGCAGAAGGAATTTTAATTACACGTGATATCGGCAAAAAAAGGTCAATTGCCCGCAAATCATCCATTGAGTTTGGGTGGCTAGTGGGTTGTCCTGAAAACACAAGAACCGAGTCATATTTTCATGCTAAATATGTCCCCGAGGGCCGGGGGAAAGGGTCGGGCGAAGGAGGAAATCTGGGACAGAACATTTTTCACAGGCCTGCATCCTCAGGTCAATATGCGTTGGTTGTGAATATGGATCTTTTTAGAATAGGCCGTAACGATATTACACTTGAATACGTTAGCGGAGTGGATAGAACTGTTCGTATAAAGGCCTTGTTAAAAAGTGTATTAAATACATTTGTGAAACCTACCGGTGCTCATCGAAATACTCAGCATCCTCATATTCTGGATTTTTCCGGCGTGATTGCAACTTCGCGAAGCACATTGCCGGCACCTGTTATCAGTCCCTTAAATCCAAGGTTTAAAAATGAAATCAATGGGATCTCTGAAAATCTGAACAGAACGGACAGCAATGACCCGGTTGAGGTAAAAGAGTTCAATGGGCTTGCTGATTTCAGTCAGATAATGGCGGATGTTATCACCACGATTCAACCTTATGAGGGTTAAAAATGGGAAGTCTAAAAAATAAGTCTCAAAGTTTTTTGATTGATCGAGGAAAAGAAAAATGGCTTATTCTTAAGTATTATCCTGTCAGCCTTTTTACGCTCAGAATGACACATGCGACAAGCAAGGGTGGCAAGACTCTTCTTGTTCCTACCCCCTATGCCTTCAAAATGACTTTACTTGATTCTTGTTTTCGAATCTTTGACAGTACCATTGCCGAAGATAAGGCTAAACAAGTTTTTGACTGTATTAAAGAAATGGAAATTCGCTTCAGTCCACCCGAAAATTGCGTAGTGCAAAATACATTCATTAAAATTCGTCAAGAAGAAAGAGAGGCCCCAAAAGGGCACTTTAGGCCTACAATTGTTTATCGGGAGTTCTGCTTTTTTAACGGCGGAGAATTGAAGGTGGCATTAGGTGTAAACGGCCTTTCCACAGATGCTGTTTTTCTGTTATTAAAATTGGGAAGGCACATTAATTGTCTAGGCAAGAGAGGATCGTTTTGGCAATATATCGGAGATGAGTACTACGATGGCGATTTATCGGATGGTTTCACATGCCCTAGTGATGAAACAAGCATATCAACAGGTCATCTGAAATGGTCACATGAGCTGGATGATTTCGGCGAAGCCTTATGCAAGGCAAAAAACGGCTTTGAACGTGTCAGTACTTATGGTAAGGGTACAGTTAAATTAGGTGAGCACAGAGTTCTGGTTCGAACACTGATCCCTTATACTTTTGTGAGTTCAAGCAGACAGTTCACTAGATATAAAAAAAATATCAGATAATAAATCTTGAGGAGTAAAACACTAAATATACTTCTATGAGATACTGAAATCAATGGATACACTAGCTCTCACTGGTACACAGATTAGCTACTTCTTCATCTGCAAGAGAAAGCTTTGGCTTTTCTCACATGACATTCAGATGGAGCAAAACTCGGATAATGTGGCTATCGGAAAGATGATCGGTGAGGAATCTTACAGCAGGAAGAAAAAAGAGATCGAAATAGACGGTAGGATCAAGATTGATTTCTGGGAAAAGGAAGGGATTATTCATGAAATCAAGAAAACAGACAAAATCGAGGAAGCTCACATATGGCAACTCAAGTACTATCTGTATTACCTTAAATGCAAAGGCGTCAACAAGATTCGTGGAGAGCTCGACTATCCTAAACTTAAAAGACGGGAAAAGGTGGATCTTACGGAAAACGACTGCAATTTTCTTGAAGAATTGTTTGGCAAGATTGAAGTTGTTGTTAATACCGATCAGCCACCTGGAATCGTCAATTCAAAAATTTGCAAGAAGTGTTCTTACTATGAGCTTTGTTACGTGTAATATGACATGAAACGGCAATACTACATCTTTAACAACGGCACATTGCAAAGGAAGGACAACAGTATTCTCTTTCATAATGAAAACGGAGATAAACGCCCGATTCCTGTCGAAAATATTGAGGCTATCTACGCAATGGGTGAGATGAATTTTAATAGTAAATTGTTTGTTTTTCTTTCGCAACAGAAGATACCCATTCACATCTTTAATTATTACGGCTACTACTCTGGATCCTATTATCCCAGGGATTACCTGAATTCCGGCCATCTTTTGGTAAACCAGGTAAAGCATTACACTTCCGCCAGTAAACGTCTATCCATTGCAGTAGCAATTATGGATGCAGCAGCGTACAACCTGCTTGCCAATCTGAAATATTACAACAATAGGGGAAGAGACCTTAAAGCCAGTATCGATACCATTGACAATTTGCGGTCATCTCTTAAGGAACAGAAAGACGTTGCTGCCGTTATGGGAGTAGAGGGAAACATCCGGCAAATGTATTACGCTTCCTTCCCAAGCATTATCAACCAGGAGATTGAATTTGATAAGCGCACAAAGCGACCGCCGGATAACATGATCAACTCTTTAATTTCCTTTGCCAACTCCATGGTCTATACTGCGGTTCTGACCGAGATATTTCATACGCAACTGAATCCATTGATAAGCTACCTTCATGAACCTGGCGACAGAAGATATTCCTTGTCTTTAGACATTGCCGAGATTTTCAAGCCTATTTTTGCGGACAGGCTCATTTTCTCCATGCTGAACAAGCGGCAGATTGAGGAGAAAGACTTTGAGAAGGACCTCAACTTTTGTTATATGCGAGATAAGAGCCGTAAAGTTTTTGTCCGTGCCTTTGATGAAAGGTTAAACAAGGTCGTTAAGCATAAAAAACTAAACCGTAACGTTTCATACCGTAGAATAATACGGCTGGAATGCTACAAGCTTGTCAAACATCTACTCGGTGAGCAGACTTATGAGGGCTTCAAAATCTGGTGGTAATGGCAGAATAAAATGTACATCATTGCCGTCTATGATATAAGCACACAAGATAAAGCTGGGCAGAAAAGACTAAACCGCATCTTTAAGATGCTTAAGAAGTACCTTGTCCATATTCAGAATTCAGTATTCGAAGGTGAACTGACCAAGGCTCAATATGCAAAGATGGAAATGGAAGCCAGAAAGATTATAGATAAAGAGGTTGATTCAGTGATATTTTTTTCAAATAGAAATATCAAATGGATGGACAAAGAAGTTCTGGGCCTTGAAAAGAGAACTACTGATAATTTTTTGTAGTATTCATGTTATGATGAAATTAGTGGCCGAGTTCAAGCTTTAAAGCCTAACTCTGATCCTTGACAAATACGCTCTAGCCGTCGAACAGGAGGGAGTTGAATAAACACTCGATCTTATTGGGTTGATTCGTGTTAATTGAGAATCAATTAGTCAATATTTTTAATGAGTTACGCATTCCGTCGATATCCGCGTAAAAATACACTACTGATGGTCGACGATTTTTTTGGCATTAAACTCAATGAGATACTCACTGTTTAAAGGTGTTTTTAAACCCAAAATGGCGGCTTTTAATCGAACCAATGTGGAATTGAAACTATGAAAGATGTCTGTGGGGTCGAGAAGTCTGCTGACTTTTAATCGAACCAATGTGGAATTGAAACTGGCAGGGCTGCTTATCATCTCGTTAGGCTCATCCTACTTTTAATCGAACCAATGTGGAATTGAAACATTGTCAGGGAGCTTGAATCCGCATTCGCCAAGGTCTTTTAATCGAACCAATGTGGAATTGAAACTTGTTTACATCACTGTCAGAGCAACTAGTTCTACAGCTTTTAATCGAACCAATGTGGAATTGAAACAAGGTTACCTTCATCCTCCTTAACTCTTCAAGACACTTTTAATCGAACCAATGTGGAATTGAAACTCGGCAC
>CAYWZR010000001.1:0-41598 GCA_964462885.1 uncultured Nitrospirota bacterium | reverse complement strand
GGCTTAAGGCCGCGCTTGCAAAAGCCAGAACAGCAGCTGATAGCGTTGAGGAAAATGCACTTATCCTTAAAATAAACGGTACATTGAATTCCATGCAGCAACTAAGTGATGCGTTGTTTAAGTTGGATCCCTATATATCTTCCAAACGGGTGAGGGAGCTTCTGAAGTTTTTCAAAATTTTTGAAAAAGAGCTTTCCGGTTTATGTAAAAATCTGGATCACCTTGCCGAATCCAGGGCCAAACTTGCTCTTGCCGAAAGCGATGTTCTTCAACTCAAGCTGTATCGATTTTTAGTACTTACTTTTTTTCTGGTTTTGGCCCTGACTTCGTATTTTGTCGTCAGGGTGGCTCGCTGGATCACCGAGCCGATCTCAAGCTTGATGGAAGGCACCAAAAAAATTAGTGAGGGCAATTTTAATCATAGAATAGAGATGCAGAGGAAGGACGAGTTTGGTACTCTTTCCTCTACATTCAACGAAATGGCCCGGGTGCTGGGCAGGTCGCATACACGTCTGAGCGCCAAACTTCTTGAAAGTGAGACGCTCATGGAAGTCTCCAGGGTGGCCAATTCTACGCTGGAAATTCAATCCATCCTTCAGATGATAACAGAGATCGTTGCTGAACAACTTGATAGGGATGTCTGCTCTATCTACCTGATTTCGGATGATGGGAAGTCGGTTGTTCTTCGGGCGACAAAGGGGTTGAAGGCGGCATCTATTGGCAAGGTGTGTCTGGGGCTGGATGAAGGCATTGTGGGCAGAGCGGCAAAGGAGCTTCGACCGATACCCGTACCTGATGTAAAAAGAGATCCACGTTTTAAAGGTATCCCGATAACAGGCGAGGCCGAGTTTTCCTCCATGCTGGCTGTGCCGATTGTGCGTGAAGGTATTGCCCTTGGCGTTATTACTTTGCAAACACGCGCGGTATATAACTATTCCCGAGATGAAACAGATCTGCTGACTCTTATTTCTCATAATGTGGCAAGCGTTATTCGAAATGCCGAACTTTACGAAAACATGAGGCGGCAGTTGCAGCGCCTAAATGTGATCCATGACCTGGGTATGGCAATCAACTCCATTCTGGACCTGGACCAACTGCTACCGGACATATGTCGCAGAACCGCAGAGCTGCTTCGTGCAGAGGGAGCTATTGTCAGGCTGCTAGAGGGAGAGGAAAACGCACTGATAATCAAGGCATCTTATGGGTTGCCAGAGGGTCTTGATGTGACAAAGCCTCTTCCCCTTGGCGAGGGAATTGCCGGTAAGGTTGCAAGAGACGGCAAACCAATGCTGGTGGAAGACACAAGAGATATGCCCTTGGACACCCGTGTTCCCGGCGTGGAGACAAGGTCGGTTATGGCAGTGCCGCTTAAGGTGGGTACACACGTCATTGGTACTATAGGGCACTACAACAAACGAATAAACGGCAGGGCGGCGACTTTCACCAATGATGATCTTGAGACACTTTCAGCTGTAGCTTCAATGGCCGCAATTGCTATCGAAAACGCCAGGCTATACCGCGAAGAGAAGCTCAGAGAGGAAGAGGTGCGCATGGCCGGACAGCGCCTCGAAACACTTTTCGAGAGTGTGCAGGGCGGCATAATAACGGTGGACAGAGATTTAGTCATTCTCTCGGCCAACAGGTACGTAGAACGTTGGATCGAAGATGGCGCAGATAATTTGGTAAACAGAAAATGTAGTGAGGTTTTCAGTCAGGGATTTGAAACATGTCTTCAAAACCCGGTAAAAGCAGCTTTCGAAGTCGGAAAGTCTACGAAGGTTCCTCACAAGGGCAGCACCAGGGGAATGCAGTTTTATGCAGAAATTACTATGTATCCCATGAGGAATGAAAAAGGTGATGTTCAGGAAGTTATAGTCTTTATCCAGGATATCACTGACCGGATGAATGCACAGAAAAAAATCTTGTCGCTATACAGCGAGGTGAGCCAGACCAAAAAATACCTGGAATCACTGATCGCCAACTCAGCTGATGCCATAATTACAACAGATGTAAGCGGGCAAGTGACGTCTTGGAACAAGGGTGCCGAAAAAATTTACGGATACACTGCCGAGGAGGTTCTAGGCAAGCCTGTACCTGTGCTGCCTGACTTTCTCCTGCCTGCTGAGGCGGAAAACGCAGAGCTTGTAAAGCGTAAAGAAACACTTCGCGATATCGAAACGCTCAGACGCCATAAGGACGGTTCACTTATCGAAGTCAGCCTTACTCTTTCGCCCATTCTTGATGAAGATGGTGAGGTTATAGGAGTAAGCGGTATATCAAGAGATATTTCTGATAAGCGCCGGGTCGAGCAGGAGTTGACACGCCGTAATCAAGAATTATCACGCCTTCTATTTATAAGTAACGCCATGCGTTCTACGCTGGATATAAACAGACTTCTTCGGATGATGCTTACTGCTGTCACAATGTCTGATGGGCTGGGTTTTAACCGTGCTCTTTTGTTTGAGGTGGATGAAGATGCCCGTATTATCAAAGGTGTAATGGGTGTGGGGCCTGGCAGCCTGGAGGAGGCCTGGAGGATCTGGGGTGAGCTGGCCATGGAGCGTAAAACCCTTGAAGACATAATGAAGGAGATAGTCTCTTCCCCGGTTCAGAAAGAGTCCTTCCTTGACCAGCTTGCGACAAACCTGCAGATCCCCATGAACAACGACTCTGAAAGTATTCTGACAATTGTGGTTCGGGAGAAAAAACCGGTAAATGTGTTGGATGTAAGGTCTGATGATCGCGTAGATCCGATATTGATTCAACTTCTTGGAACCGAAGCTTTTGCACTTATACCTCTGATTTCCCAGAACAGAGTTGTGGGTGTGCTATGGGTGGACAATCTTTTCAACTTGCGCCCGATAACCGAAGACGATATACGCTTTCTGTCAGGTTTTGCCAACCACGTGGCTTCCGCTATAGAAAACGCCCGACTTTTTGAAAAAGTCTCTATGGCCGAGGCCGAACTTGAAAATATTTTTGAATCAATATCCGATATGGTCTACTTCAATGACAAAGACTTTACCATCAAAAAGGTGAACAGAGCTGTTGAAAAAAAGATAGGTTTGCCCGAGCAAGAAATAATCGGAAAGAAGTGTTACGAGGTTTTTCACGGAACGAATGAACCTTGTCTCAAATGCCCGCACGCAAAGACTATAAAGACGGGAAAATCATATGTGGAAGAACTGGAAGGACTTTTTCCAGGAGGGACTTATCTTATCTCTTCATCCCCGATCTTCGATCTCTCTGGTGGTATGATCGGTACAGTGCATGTTTCACGTAATATTTCGGAATCGAAACGATTGAGAGAAAAACTACTCAAGGCCGAAAAGCTGGCGGCGCTTGGAGAAATGGCTGCAAAGATAGCCCATGAAATACGAAATCCTCTCATATCAATTGGCGGCTTTGCCAGAAGACTCGAGAAAAAACTGGAAGGACCGCTTAAAGATTATGCTACGATTATGGTTGACTCGGTGAATCATCTTGAAGTGATTCTGAAAGATATTCTAGGATTTGTGCGTGAGACTCCGATTCTACTTGTAAAAGGAGACCTTGTCGAAATTATGGATCAGCTTATTTCGCTTTTCTCGCCATCACTTAAGGAACGGGGGATTTCGATCGAAAAGGACTACAGAGAAATTTCACTTGAAGTTCCTGTGGATTCTAATAAAATAAGAGAAGCACTCACTAATTTTATCGCCAATGCCGAGCAGGCAATGGAAGACGGTGGTAAGATGAGCATACGTCTGTATTGCACAGAGAATGATGCTGTTATCGAGGTGCAGGATACCGGAACAGGTATGACGGAATATGAGCAAAGGCACATCTTCGATCCGTTTTTTACAACAAAGATTTCCGGTACTGGTTTGGGTATGGCGATAACCCAGAGAATTATAGATTTGCATCGCGGCAGGATTGAAGTAAAATCAGAGGTGGGCGTTGGAACGACCTTCAAAATATATTTGCCCCTGGAGGAGGAATAAAAATGAAAATTCTGGTAGTGGATGATGATAAACGGATTCAACTCCTGTATCAGGCCGAACTGGAGGAGGCTGGCTATGAGGTACATATAGCTGGTTCCGGTACTGAAGCGCTGGAGAAGTTCGAAACGGTCAAGCCTGATCTGGTGACTCTCGATATTCTCATGCCGGATATAGACGGCATACAGGTTCTTCGAAAAATGAAAGAGAAGAATCCTCAACTTCCTGTTATCATGTCCACGGCTTATGACTACCGGGACGATTTTGCTGTCTGGGCATCAGAAGCCTATCTGGTAAAATCATCCGATTTGGCTGAGCTGAAAGAGATGATTCGTAAATTAATCGGAGGTCCGTGAGTTTGTTTTATAGTGTTGCTTTATGCGCTATAAGCTACTAATAGGAGCAAGCCGCATGAAAGATCTTATTATAGAAACTCTAAAAACTAACAAGCTTTTCTGCAGGTTGTCCGGGGATGAATTATCCAAGGCGTCCACTCTTTTTAGAAAGCAGAAAGTTGCTGAGGACGAGTATGTTTTCATGGAAGGTGAAAACTCCGACCGGTTTTATATGGCAGCTATAGGGCAGGTGAAGATTGTAAAGCACACACCCGAAGGCAAAGACGTGATTCTGGAGATAATCCGACCACCTGAGATCTTTGGCGGCATCGCGGTGCTGGATGGGCGTCCCTACCCGGCATCGGCCCAGGCCATGGAAGATGTTACTGTTTTATGGACAGAAAAGACGACTTTTTTTGAGCTTATAGACAGATTCCATGTGTTGGCTATTGAGGCTAACGTCTACTTCGGCGAACGCCTCAGAAACGCATACGATATGCTAAGAAGTGTCTCTGTAGAGCGTGTTGAGCGGAGAGTAGCCTCTCTGCTTATTCGTTTTGGCGATAGAGTGGGCCGCAGTAACAGCGGAGATGAGATTGTAATGGAGATGGGACTTACTATGCAGGAGATTGCTGAAATGGTTGGAACCACTGTAGAGACTGCTATTAGAGTTATGAATAAGTTAAAAAAAGAAAAGCTGATCAGCTACGGCAAAGGCCAAACCACTCTCTACCCCGCTCTTCGCAAAAAGTTTTTGTAACCGTTTACGAAAACAACTCTTTATTATACCTCAATTCAACACCTACTAGTAGATCATTAGCCTTAAACTTTCTGATAATATTAGGTGTTTAAAGTCGGTTGGGCTGTGAAATTGGAATGCTTTTACCAGAAACTTAAAATATACATTCCACTAGAACAAAATGGGAGGCCAGTTAAGATAATATGGAACTTGACCTCATGTAGGTGCTTGTGTCTTTATAACAACAAACTTTTTGCGCTCATATATTTAGGTGAAGTGTGGCTGATACTAGTTGAATGAGAGAATCTTTCACAGATGGGCTGAAAATGAGATGCTTAAACAAGAATTGATTTTGGACGACTTATAGACTTCTAATGGCTCCGACGTAGGGTAATATAGGATGTAACCTATGGAAATAATTCTTGCAAAGTATAATTATTGGATTTACGTTCTCTTGATGATGATAGGACTGTATGCCATGTTGTCCAAAAACAACTTGGTAAAAAAGATCATCGGAATGAGTATTTTTCAGACGGCGATTATGGTTTTTTATGTCTCTATCGGAGCCAAACAAGGCGCTACAATTCCCATTATAGAAGATGTCCACGCTGCTGGGCATGCTCATGAAGTTGCGGCGCATACGATTAATGCAATGCATTATGTCAATCCCCTACCTCATGTGCTGATACTTACTGCTATTGTGGTTTCAGTAAGCACGCTTGGAGTGGCACTTGCGATCATAATCGGTATTCATAAACGATATGGGACTGTTGAGGAAGATGAAATTCTGGAGCAGATTCGATGAATTTTTCTGAGCAGTTGCCAATTGTGTTAATTATCACACCTTTTCTTTGTACTTTTATCGTAAGTATTGCCGGATGGTTTAATGAAAAGTTTTGTTATCCGGTTACGATTATTGCCCTTGCAGGTTCTTTATACGCATCTGTAGCTCTTCTTCTAGAGGTAGTCAAAAACGGTGCGGTTCATTATCGACTTGGCGGATGGAAGCCTCCGGTCGGCATTGAATACGTAGTTGATCATCTAAACGCACTTATGCTTGTTGTCATATCCTTTGTCGCTCTGCTCTCCGCTGTTTACTCAAAAGAAAGCGTTAAGCAGGAGTTGCCTGACAAAATACCACAATTCTATACGCTGCACCTTTTGCTTGTAACAGGGCTTCTTGGAATGACTATTACCGGCGATGCATTTAACCTATATGTTTTAATCGAAATATCAGCGCTTACAACATATGCATTAATTGCTATCGGAAAAGATAGGGCTATGATTTCGAGTTTTAACTACGTTATCATGGGCACAATGGGTGCGTGTTTCTACTTGTTGGGAGTAGGACATCTATACATAATGACAGGTTCATTAAATATGATGGATCTTTATAAGATCCTACCAAATCTTAATTCTTCACATGCTATTTTGGTAGCTTTTATTTTGATTCTGGTAGGACTCTGGGCCAAAATGGCTTTTTTCCCACTACACGGATGGCTTCCAAATGCATATACATATGCGCCTTCTGCAGCAGGCTGTCTTATTGCTCCCCTTATGACAAAAGTTTCGGTCTACGTCATGATAAGGATTATGTTTTCCGTCTTTTCTCCGGCCTTTGTATTTGAAACTTTTACCGCGCATAACATTGTTGTATGGATGGCGGTTGCCGCTATAGTAGGCGGCTCAATTCTGGCGCTTGCGCAGACAGACTTTAAGAAGATACTAACCTACCTGATTGTGGCTGAGGTTGGATATATGGTCGGGGGCGTATGGCTGGCCAACCGTCTTGGAATTACAGGAGCTGTTTTACATATTCTAAATGATGCTCTCATGACTCTCTGTCTTTTTCTGGCTGCTGGAATTATTGTTTACAAAACAAAAGGGCATAAGCTTGAAAATCTTCGTGGCCTTTACATAAAAATGCCGGTAACCATGGGGGCCTTCACAGTAGGAGCTTTATCGATGATCGGTGTTCCGCCGACAGCCGGTTTTTTCAGCAAGTGGTATCTGATTTCTGGTGCTATTGATGCGGGCCACTGGGGCTTTATGGCGGCACTCATTTTTTCCAGTTTGGTTAACGCAGTATTATTCTTTCGGATGATAGAGGTTGGTTACTTCGAGCCATTCAAAGACCATAGCGGGCACGGCCATAATGCCGATTTATCGCCTAAAATTGACGAAGCTCCGCTCAGCATGCTCGCGCCTCTTGTAATTGTTTCCATAAGCTTAATAGTGGTTGGTATTTACACAGGTGATATCGTAGAGAGTATTATTCGGTTTACAGTGCCGGTTGGGATATGAAGCTGTGTTTAATATAAGATGGATACAAGGCAGAGTGAGTGGTGCTGAGTATTATTTTTCAAAACATTGAGATCAGGAAAAACAAAATGATAACCTCACAATATTGGAAGTTGAGGAAGCATTACTCAACGGAAAAATTCTTGAACAATATGAGGATACTGGAAGAGGCAAAAGTTGCCTGGTTGTAGGGTTTACAAATTTCGGAAAACCTATTCACATAGTATGCGGGAAGATGGATAAAGCATTATCTATTATAACGGTATATATTCCATCTCCGCCCAAATTTAAAAATCCGTATGAAAAAGGGTAGTTTATTATGAAAGTTTGTAATTTTTGTGGTAATAAAAATTTTAAGAGCACAAAGGTTCAATACACTTATAAGCATAGTGATAAATTTTTAATTGTTGAAGGTGTTCCATATAAACAATGCGAATTTTGCGGGGAGCAGTATTATAAGGGAGACGTGCTAAAGCAAATTGAGAAAAAATTTGATGCTATCTATCTAAAAAATAAAAAAGTAAAGAAAAAAATATTAATTCCTGTTGAACAATTTGCTGAAGTTTCATCCTCTAAGTAAAAACTTTAATGTTCCACAAGCCAAATAAAAAAATATTCAACTAACTCATTAAGATGCAATTGCTAAATTAAGGAGGCAGTGGTGAAAACAGTAAAAGATGTTATGGAACCGATTATCGATACGGTACCTCCTGACATAACTGTTAAGGAAGCTATAATGCAGATGAGAGTCGCCACTCGTAAGCCTGGAGTTTACGGAGTAAAAGGTATTGTGGTTCTAGGCTCAGACGGGAGAGTAACAGGGATGCTTTCAGTAAGAGACATTCTACGTTCTATTCTTCCTGAATATATGCTTGAACAGACAGACGTTGAAACCTTTTCCTGGCCTGGAATGTTTGAACATATGGCTAATAAAATCTACAAGAAAACCGTGGCTGAGATCATGTCAACAGAGTTCATAACTGTGTCCCCGGAAGCGACGCTGATGGAGTGTGCGGTGTTAATAATCAAGCATGACTTTTGGCGTATTCCGGTTGTAGACTCGGATAATCGCCCTTTGGGCATTGTTTACCTGCGGGACCTTCACTACGCAATTGTCGATGCTATTTTAGAAACGGAGCTTCACAGGTGACAGAAGCACCAGCGCCGGAAACACAGCAGTTTGTAATGAACGGACAGTTCTGGACGGCTACTGTTCTGTTTATACTTATGTATGCTGCCATAATCACCGAGAAAATCGATAAGACCGTAGTTGCTATCTTTGGCGCGGGACTTGTTCTTATGTTTAAGATCCTAGACCAACACGAAGCTTTTCATACCGAGGAGTTTGGAATTGATTGGAATGTGGTTTTCCTTCTGATTTCGATGATGACAATCGTGAACCTGATTAGACCAACCGGTCTATTTGAATATGTAGCTATAAAAAGCGCAAAGTTTGGACGGGGTGAACCGCTCAGGATCATGCTGATCTTTGCAGTAATTACAGCAGTTTTCAGCGCGCTTCTTGATAACGTTACAACCGTTCTGCTGATTGCTCCTGTAACTCTATTTATCGCAGATGCCCTAGAGGTAGACCCTGTACCGTTTCTTATTGTAGAAGCTATTGCCTCGAACATTGGCGGCACGGCAACGCTTATTGGAGATCCACCAAACATTATGATTGCCTCAAAGGCAAAACTGGATTTCATGGACTTTATAATCAATCTGACACCAGTGGTTATTGTCATGATGGTGGTGTTACTCATTGTTATACGCCTTGTATTTGGCAAACGTCTCTCTGTGTCGTCTGAACTCAAAGAGCGTATCTTAGCCATGGATGAACGAGCCGCTATTAAAGATAAGGTTATGCTCACCAAGGGGCTTCTGGTGTTAGCTTTGGTGCTGATAGGTTTTGTATTTCACGGTGTCTTTGATTATGAACCTGCAAGCATTGCGCTTTTTGGAGCCGGCCTGCTTCTTGTGATTTCCAATACCCGTCATCCTCATAAAATTCTGGCCGAGATTGAGTGGCCGACGATCTTCTTTTTTATGGGACTCTTTATTGTGATAGGAGCTGTGGTGAAGGTTGGACTTATTACATTTATCTCTGCCGAAGTTCTTGCAATTACTGAAGGAAATCTTCTAGGCACAAGCATGCTTGTAATGTGGTTTTCCGCTTTTGCTTCGGCCTTTGTGGACAATATTCCCTACGTGGCCACTATGAACCCGCTTATTATCAATATGGCGCATAACCTATGGCCTAACCTTCACGGTACGGCCCTTCTGCACCATCCAGACCTGATGCCACTATGGTGGTCACTTGCCCTCGGCTCATGCCTTGGTGGTAACGGCACTGCCATAGGTGCTTCGGCTAATGTAATAGTTGTGGGAATGGCTGCACAAAATGGGAAAAAGATTTCGTTTCTACGCTTCATGGCATACGGATTTCCCATTATGATACTAACAGTGGCTATTGCTGCAGTTTACCTCTGGCTTAGATACTACGTATTCTAAAAAATAAATTTAAAACTCAATTTAAATGGGCAAGCAGGATAAACCAAACTTATGAATACTATTGTATCAATGAAACCATTGCTAGCCATTTCTGTTTCTTTATTTGCAGTTATTCTCATTATTATTTCAAAGTCAAAACCTAACCTTAGGGAGTTCTGGACCTTTGCAGCAGGCATAATCAAATTCTCTATTATTGCCTCAATGATTCCAATGGTTTTAGATGGGGCTGTAATTGAATATACACTGGTAGAAGTTCTCCCTGATATTGCCATAAAGTTCAGAGTTGACCCAATGGGTCTTCTTTTTGCCCTGGTTGCATCCAGTCTTTGGATTGTGACATCCGCATACTCTGTCGGCTACATGCGAGCTTTAAAGGAGCACAGCCAGACACGTTATTTCTCATTTTTTGCGGTGGCTCTTTCTGCAACAATCGGCGTAGCTTTTTCAGCCAATCTGTTAACCCTTTATCTGTTCTATGAAATGCTGTCTCTGGCAACCTATCCTCTTGTCACTCATCACCAGGATCCTGAAGCTCGTTCATCTGGCAGAAAGTACCTTACCTATATTCTTGGCACTTCAATAGCATTTGTTCTGCCTGCCATGCTGATATCTTATAATCTATCAGGCACTCTGGAGTTTTCGAGCCAGGGCTTTTTTACGGCAGGAACAGTGCCAAAAACTACAATAGCCATTCTTTTTGTTATGTTTGTTTTTGGTTTTGCAAAAGCCGGTATTATGCCTTTTCATTCGTGGCTGCCAGCAGCTATGGTGGCTCCAACCCCGGTAAGCGCTCTTCTGCATGCTGTTGCTGTTGTCAAGGTGGGAGTTTTCTCAATCTTTCGAATTGTAACCGGTGTTTTTGGAGTGGATTTATTACAATCTCTTGACCTGGGAACAGTTCTATCTTATTTTGCATCGTTTACGATAATTGTTGCATCACTGATAGCTCTTTCACAGGATAGCCTGAAGAGACGTCTGGCTTTTTCGACAATTGGACAGCTCTCTTATATCATCTTAGGTGCAGCTCTTCTTTCGCCAAAAGGAATGACCGGAGGCATGATGCATATCGGGATGCATGCATTTGGTAAAATCACACTCTTTTTCTGCGCTGGTGCAATATTTGTGGCCACAGGCAAAAAGAATATAAGTGAGATGGTTGGAATCGGACGAAGAATGCCTATTACCATGTTCGCCTTTTTTATAGGTTCGCTGAGTGTTATCGGACTACCCCCTACAGGAGGCTTTTTAAGTAAATGGTATCTTGTGCTTGGAACTATCGAAGCCGATCAATTGCCGATGTTGTTTGTGCTTCTTGGCAGTTCTCTGCTTAATGCAGCGTATTTTTTCCCGATAGTTTATAAAGCGTTCTTCTGTGCGCCGGAAGAATCTTTATTCGAAGACAAAATGGATGAAGCCCCGGTTTGGTGTGTCGCACCTCTGGTGCTGACTTCAGCTATGTCTATTTTGCTGTTTTTCTATCCGCAGCCGTTTTTTGGTCTGGCCAGCCTGGCAGTGCAGAGTATAACCGGAGGATAAAGGAATGAAGGAAGAAAACAAGGAGTTGTCACACGAGCCGGTTCCTGGATACAAACCCGCTTTTTATATAATATTTGCAATATGTGTTTTGTATCTTGCCTTCATCTTTATTTATGCCAAATGATAGAAGAAGAACCTACTTACGAAATTCAATCCTGTCGATCTTATCTTTGTATATAAGAATCTCAGGACCGTAGTCGAGATCGATTGAAATGTCTTCTTCCTGGAGAAGACCCTGCATTGTGTTTTCGTTTTTCAGTTTTATTTTTGTTACAACCCTGTCTTTGCCAATAAACTCTATAAGTTTAATGTTGGACGTTTTAGCAGGCACGATTGCATAGGAAGTCTGAACTGTAAATACTGGGGTTGTAACTGTGCCACTGAACATATCACCATTTTTAAGAATAGTAACGTCTTTCCGTGGATACTCTTTCTTTTCGTATGGAAGTTTCCTGATACCCAAACGTTTTATTTTTTCACGACGAACTTCGATTTCTGGCCCGGTCGATAATTTAAAAAGGATATTTTTTTCAAGAACAAAACCACTAAAAACATCTCCGTTAATGACAATAATGTTTTCAATGTTAGCAATATCCCCTTCAAGAAGAAGAGATGCTATCTGGTCCTTTCTAAAGGCCAGTCGAGCATAAGAGGTTTGGATTCCAATTTGCTCATTAAGCATGGTTCCAGTAAGTACATCACCATTTTTTAATTCCATCACATCGTACCTAGCCGTTCCCCTGAACATAGGAAGACTACGGCTTTCTCGGCCAAATGCCGCAATCTCTTCAAGAACCGCATAGTCTGCTCCGTAATTAGAATTAATCTCGAACTTTAAAAAAGTGGCGGTTACCGGATTTCTGACTTCAAAGGCTTGTAGTTCCGTACTCTTGGTTAAAGCAAATTTCTGAAGATTCTTCCATTGTTTACCATCGTCGGACGTAGAGACACTAATGTCTTTGACCTGAAAATTCCGATCATCCCGTTGATCATTAAGAAATGCCAGCCTGTCAATTCGGAACGGACTGGGAAGCTTAATAATGACAAAGGCGGGTTTCGACGAGAAATCCCAGGAACAATACGGAGTTCCGGCTGTTCCATCGCCATCAATAAGGTAATTAGCACCATGATCTCCAGCCTCGAGTTGAGATGATGAGACCAGCAATGCCTTGTTTGCTTTAGATAATATATTAACTCCCCATTCCTGTGGAAAACTTATCTGAGCAGCCACAATCTTCAAAGGGAATGCAATTAAAAAGGTGCAGACAAATAGAGTTAACAGTATTATGCTGTATAACTTTTTTCTTATATCAACTGTGGTATTGGTTTTCATTATAGAAGCTCCTTGATTTAATATCGGTATTATGTCTGTTAAACACAAGAAACTGTCAAGTGTTTTTAAAAGCTCCAGTAAATCCGACACTTGAACCAAAAGGGGCAAATACAATATTATTATATAACTACTCAATAGGAATTTATTAGGAGAAAAAATCATGGAAACATTAACGCTCGATGTAGCGCTGAGAGAAAAAACAGGGAAAGGAGTCGCCCGCAAGCTGCGTATGGCAGAAAAAGTGCCTGCTATTTTAAACAGAGCCGGAAGCACCGTCCCCCTGGAACTTGAGAAAAAACCTATACTGAAACTGATAAACAGTCAAAAAAGTGGACATACCCTGCTAAGACTGAATGTCAGCAACGCCCCAGACAGTCAGCCCCGCACCGCAATTGTAAAAGAATTTCAGGTCCACCCGATAACAAACGAGCTTATTCATGTCGACTTTAAAGAGATAAATATGGATGAGAAGATAAGTGTCACAGTGCCGATTATCCTGACAGGCGCTGCCAAGGGAGTAAAAGAAGGTGGTATAATGCAGGTCATGACAAGAGATATAACAGTTGAATGTATGCCCGGAAACATCATTGATTCGGTTGAATTTGATACCACCAACGTGATGGCAAATTCAACGGTGCACGCCTCTAGTCTTATATTACCGGAAGGCTCTGTACTTAAAAGCTCTCCCGAAGCAGTCATCCTAGCCATAAGCACACCGCGTGCGGCAGAAACAGCTTCCGAAGAACAAACAGGAGCTGAAGAAACTCCTGCCCCGGAAAAAAGCGAGGGTGAGAAGCCGACTACTTAAGATTTGCCAGGCTGAGGAGCAGGAAATTGTACTTTCATTGTTCAGTTACTCGAAACTCAGTCTCTAGTCCTAAACTCTCTTCTTTATGCCTAACTGGTTAATAGCGGGCCTTGGAAATCCCGGGGCTCGCTATGCATTTACTCGCCATAATATCGGCTTTATGACTGTCGAAGCGTTATCTGCTAGTTGCCGTATCCCCCTTACCAAAAAATCCTTTCAAAGTCGCTATGGCTATGGCACGATTGCTGGAAACCAAGTGGTTCTGGCCGAACCGCTCACTTATATGAATAATAGTGGCGAGGCTGTACTTGGCTTCATGCGCCACTTTGGTAACGATATGCAGTTAATAGTGATTCATGACGACCTGGACAGCACCCTTGGCAGGCTTCGCATACGTGCCGGAGGAGGGGCTGGAGGACACCGGGGAATAGGTAATATTATTCACCACCTTGGACATAACGAATTTATCCGGGTAAAAATAGGCATAGGGAGGGATGGCAGAATTCCTGTAGAAAAATATGTGTTATCCCGTTTCGGCAAAGATGAATCAAAGATAGTTGAGGAGTCAGTCTTCAATGCCGCCGAAGCTGTGGAGGTTATAATCAAAGACGATCTGCAGGTTGCAATGAACAGGTTTAATAAAAAGCGCGATGATTAAAGCAAAATAAGTGAGAGGTGTTCTGTCTATTGCCTTGATGGCAGTGTTGCTACTACTCTGGCCGCCCGAAGCTATAGCACAGGGCTACAGGAGGGCCGGCTCAGTAAAAAATGCGGTTAAAAAAACTCTAGGTGTTGTTACAAGCATAGCGCCGATTGCGGATTTTGTCCGGCAGGTGGGCGGAGAGCGGGTTAAAGTTACCCTGATTCTGCCGCCGGGAGCCAGTCCGCACACTTTTGAGCCTACACCCAGGCTTCTGACTGCTCTTGCAAAAGCGAGGATTTTTATTAAAATTGGCGGAGGCCTCGAGTTTTGGGCCGACCGGATAGTCGCAGGCGTTGGTAAAGCCAATCTCAAAACAGTAACCCTTATAAAAGGATTGAAGTTGCTTCCTTACAACAGTACCGAAACGCCACATTCAAGCTCCCATGTAACTCATACGGAAGCAGTAGGAGCAATAGGAGCAGGAGATCCTCACATCTGGCTTGATCCACTCATTGCCGTAAAGATGATACACCACATAGCCGACGCTCTCTCGAGCGTAGATCCAGTCGGAGCGCCTGAATACCGTAAGCGGGCCAACGCTTACACGAAAGAATTGCGGCGTCTGGATGAAGAAATACGGGCAAGAATTTCAAAGTTCAGTGTAAGAGATTTTATCACATTTCATAATTCCTGGAATTACTTTGCACATCGTTATGGGCTTCGCCTTGCCGGAGTAATAGAAGAGGCTCCAGGGCGGGAACCCGGGCCGCGCAAACTAGCTGCGATTATCCGAAGGATAAAAGACTTAAAAGCAAAAATCCTATTTGCCGAGCCACAGTTCAGCCAGCGTATTGCCCAGACAATAGCGGCCGAAGCAGGAGCGAAGATTCTACTTCTTGATCCGCTGGGGGGCTTGCCCGGTAGAGAGTCGTATCTTGATATGATGCGCTATAACGTTTCTACCATGGAAAAAGGCATGAGATAAAATGGCTGATACCCATGCCATAGATATTCGTAATCTCAGCCTTGTCTATAACGGGCGGGAAGTACTGAAAGATTTATCCTTATTTCTTGAAAAAGGTCGTTTTCTAGGTATTGTCGGTCCAAACGGCGGCGGCAAAACCTCACTTCTAAAAATAATTCTAGGGCTGATCAAGCCCTCTTACGGCAGCGTACATATATTTGGCAAATCTCCCTTGCAACTTACCCGAAGTGGTAAGGTCTTCGGCTATCTTCCGCAGATAAACGCCGGGGAACGAAATTTTCCCTTAAGAGTAATCGATGTAGTAATGATGGGACTCTACGGTCAGATCGGGCTTTTTCGTTGGCCTGGGAAAAAAGACCGCCTTGAAGCCCGCAAATGCCTGGAGATGATGGGCATATCAGATCTGGAAACCTCGCCGTTTGAAACCCTATCCGGTGGACAACAACAGCGGGTTTCTATTGCAAGAGCGCTGGCCGGCGGCCCCGAGATTCTTGTTCTTGATGAACCTTCCACTGCCATAGATGTTGTGGGGCAGGAGGATTTTTATCACCTTTTAAAGGGACTTCAGAAGCGGCTCGGGCTTACTATTGTAATGGTTAGCCACGATGTCGGATCCATCTCGTCTTATATTGATGAAATAGCCTGCCTCAATCAATCCCTTCATTTTCACGGCAACCCGCTGGGTGTTTTTAGTGAAGAGGTGATTGCCAAGCTATACGGAAAAAGCGTGGATCTATTGCTTCACTCTGGGGTCTGTGATAAGTGCGAGAGGCTTAGAAGATGATCGAATTATTACAGGAAGGCTTTGTGCAGCGTGCAATTATTTCAGGCATAGCAGTCAGTCTTGTCTGCGCTCTTGTCTCGGTATTTGTGGTACTGCGAAAGATGTCTTTTATCGGTGCCGGAATTTCACACTCGGCATTTGGTGGTGTGGCCATTGGCTTTGTTACAGGAATAAACCCGATGATAACAGCGATGATTTATTGCCTGGCTGTGGCTGTCGGTATAGATTTCATAGGCCGACGGGCAAGGGTATCGGCAGATACGGCAATAGGAGTGTTTTTTGCAAGTTCGATGGCTCTGGGCATTGTGCTTATAGGTATTTCCCATAGATACAATACAGATCTTTTCGGCTATCTTTTCGGCAGTATACTGGCCATTTCCGAGGCAGAAGTCTGGATCACGGTTACCATGACGGTTGCAGTGGCCGCTTTTATACTGCTTTTTCTGAAGGAACTATTTATGTCAGCTTACAACGAGGAGTTGGCAAAGGTGCAGGGTTTGCCAGTACGGATCTTGAACCTGCTGTTTCTGGCAGCCCTGTCGCTTGCTGTGGTCGTCTCGATTCGTGTGGTTGGAATAGTGCTTGTTTCCGCCCTTCTGGTTATTCCTGGTGCTACAGCCCGGCTTTTGTCAAACAGCCCTTTCTCAATGGTAGCTGTTTCCTGTGCGGCAGGAGTGCTGTCTACCCTGGCAGGACTGGCCTTATCACTTGAGTTTGATCTTCCTCCTGGTGGAGCCATAGTGCTTACAGCCACGGTTATGTTTTTTTTGGTATTTGCCGGGGTGAAAATACGCAATGTATGAGAACAAAAGAAATATATCAGGCAGTACCTGTGACCTCAGGCAGTGCCTGTAACATTTGAAACCATCGAAAGATCAATACCGTGCCGACTGGCTGCCGCTCTCCACTTATGTTCGTTCGAGATATCAAAGATCACATGGTCTTCGGCAGGCACAACCAGCCAATCATCATTTTGTATCTCGTTCTCCAACTGCCCCGGCATCCATCCTGAGTAGCCCATAACAAGAAGAAACTTTTTCGGTCCGCACCCCTCAACAATATCCTTGAGTAAAGCCTGATCTGTTGACAGGCAAATGCTCGGACTAATCTGAAGCGTTCCGCTGCCACCGTGATATTCGGTTGAATGAATAATAAAACCACCTTCGGGGTAAACCGGGCCTCCGTAGTAAACCAGCGGTGCCGGAGAGGCTGGAACAGGCAGATCCACCTGTCGGCAAATCTCATCAAAATCCACCCCGATAAGCGGCTTATTTACTATAAGTCCCATAGCGCCTTCTTCGGAATGCTCGCAAAGATACACCAGGCTCTGGGCAAACCTTCCATCTATCATATGAGGCATTGCAATTAGAAATGACCCCTTCAGAGTTTGAGTAGAAATAACTTTCTGTTTTTGCATATAATCCTCAGCCTATTGAACCACTCTTTATCCTATATTCCACGAACTTATTATTGCTTCAAAATCTTTTTTGACCGTTTTAATCATCTTCGGTAACTCGTCTTTCTGGCGACCTAGAATTCCCCAGACGGAAGGAGTTATTTTTTCAACATGTTTGTCCAAACTCTTACCAAGACCTGCTGTCTTGGCCAATATATTACCGGTATATACGGCGTAAAGAAGTTTTACTCCATATTCCGGCTGTGATGATTCGGACTGTGGCAGTTCTGCTTGCGATCCGTAAGGAGATTGTCCCGGATGATGATGAAACTTGATTGTTCGTGAAAATTTCTCCGGAAAATGCCACTTTTCCGCCACCAGCGCCCCGACATCAGCATGGGTGAACCCCATAATTTCCCTTTCAGCGCTGCTCTGATTCATCCCATTGTCACCACTGACTTTTTTAATAACTTCATGCATGGCATCAGGCATGTTTTGGGCAATCACAACCTTACCTATATCATGAATAATACCACATACAAAGGCTTCTTCTCTGATCTCAAGATCCTTTGATCCGAGCAAAAACTTTGATGATAACGCGCAGCCAAGACTGTGTTTCCAGAGCGCCCGTACATCGAATGAACCATTCATGTCACCACGGAATATCTTATCCACCGAAATCGTAACCGCAAGGTTTCTTACAGTGTTGAAACCGAGTACTGAAATGGCCCTCTTAACTGTATCAACCTGGTAAGACAAACCATAGTAACTGGAGTTTGCAAGCCTCAAGAGCTTGGTGGTCAAAGCAGAGTCTTTCTCGATTATCTCACCGATCTCATCAGTAGAGGCGGCCTCTTTTCCCAACGCACGATTCACCTGAATCACAACAGAAGGCAGAACAGGAAGATCCTTCACCAGTTTTGCAAGTTTGTCTGCATCGAGAATTCTCATTTTTAAACCTCCGGTATTACAAGGTTACCACTTTCGTCCCTGTCAAGCCTGGTTATGCCGGGGTATTGCTTCTCCATTAGTTGTATGTCAAGGGCCTGACGTTTAACAGTTGCAAGAAGATTTCTGTTTTCCGCTTCGAGATTATATTTCTCCAGAGCAGACATTATTGTCAACTTTAGCTCAATATCGTTCCACGGTTTTGTAAGAAACCTGTAGATTTCGCCCTTATTAATTGCCCTCATCGCTGACTTGATATCTGCTTGCCCAGTAAGGATAATACGTATTGTTTCAGGGTATTGCACTTTTACGATTGAGAGAAAGTCTGAGCCTGTCATCTCCGGCATCATCTCATCCGAAATGATTACTTTAACCTTGTGCCGCTTGAGTATGCCCAGTCCCTCGACACCGCTGCCTGCCAGGTAAATTTCGCAATCTTCATCTATTAGCGCTCTCTTAATTGACGAAAGAACATCCGGTTCATCATCCACCAAAAGTATCGAATCTTTCATGCTGCCATCCTCCCCTGATTTTATTACAGTGTTTACCTTCTAACCCAGACAAAAACACCAGTATTGGACGGATCAAGCCGGTAGTAGCGCTTCAAGGCCTGAATCTTTTTGCTGTCAAGTTTTGCTCCCTTTCTAAGCAGCATAAGACCTGTTCCGCTACGAGCATCTCTTGATAAAACCATTCCTATCTGAAGGTCTTTATCTGACACCTCGGCTTCAACCAGATCCTGCTTGGATATGCTGCCCGAATAGACTTCTCTTGCGGAACTTTCAATCAAGGGATAGAACTTGGGATCAAACCTGCGATCGCTTTCCTCTTTAACCTTGTCCAGAGCGAAGTCCACCGCATCATCATCCAAGTGACTGGAGATGGTCTTGTCAATAAAATCAGCAATAGCTATGATCATAGATCCTACCGGCACCTTTGAACCTTGCAGTCTGTCAGGAAAACCATTACCATTAAACCATTCGTGATGATGCCTTATCAGAACACCGGCATCTCTTAAATCCTCTATTGAATCTATTGCTGTCTGGCCCCTCACCGGATGCAAATTGTACTCGGCCAACTCCTCAGGACTCATCTCCGCAGGGTCTTTCTGAAGAAGAGAGTCGTGGATACCTATTTTACCAATATCATGAAGCAAAGCCGCCACTTTAATGTCTTCTATGTCTTTATCCGACAACTCCATCGCCTTGGCTGCTTTAACCGCGATTTCCGCAACATTGTTTGAATGACTTTGAGCCCTTTTATCACGAAGCTCCATGAGCCCTGAAAATGCGGCGATAGAGTTGTGAAAGTTCTTTTTCAGTCTATTGTTAAGTTTGCTTAGCTCATCGTTCTTTTTCTGTATCTCAATTGTCTGTTTCTGCACATCGTACTCAAGTTGAGAGTTCCAGCGCTGTAGCTGCTCATTCTGCTTTTTTATTACACCCGTCAGTCTTTGGTTCTCGTTTGTAAGCAGATATATACTAACAGCCTCCTTTATGGCCTGAAGCAGGTCGTCATCCGTCCAGGGTTTTGTAATATATCTGTACGCACCTCCCCTGTTTATTGCATCCATGGCTACATTCACATCGGCGTAGCCTGTAAGCACAATCCGCATAGCTTGCGGCGTTATAATTTTAGCCTTCTCAAGAAACTCAACTCCAGAGAGACCAGGCATTCTCTGGTCAGATACAATAAGACCTATGTTGCTGGTCTCACGTAAAACCTCAAGACCTTTCTCGCCAGAATCGGCAGTTATAACATTGAAGGATTCATCCATAAACAACCGCTTTAGAGACTTTAATATATTCTCCTCATCATCAACAAAGAGCACCTGTACCTGCGTTTCTTTTTCTGGTTTATCCATCATTATGCTTCCTCTTCACATATTTCACAGAAAACCAGGATAATACCTTCTTGTCCATGGTCGTCCTGTTCCATGAGCACGCCCTTACTTTCAATTTCGGTGTTGCCTATCGAAAAATGTCCTGAAAAGGACTCTTCTTTACCAACCCTGTCGACAAAGGCATTCATTTCTTTGGTAAGAACATTTATCCTATCCTCCCCGATGATGCTTGCTTCACCCCGATTCAGCAGTTCTCTGCCCTTTCGGTTACATTGTACTATTAAGCCATCTGGATCTATACCTAGTACAGCGATAGGCAAGGCATCAAGGATGTTCTGGGAGCGGGCCAGAACATTGTTCTGAAACATCAGCTCCGAAGTTCGCTCCGAAACCATCTTCTCAAGATTGCCATTTAATCTTTCCAGCTCAATATTTCTGTCGGCAATAGCTCTGGTAAGCTGGCAATTCTTCTTAGCAAGGAAGTATCTTTCAATCGCATTTGATACTGTGCCCTTAAGCTCGTCATCATTCCACGGCTTCGGGATAAACTTGTATATCCTACCTTCGTTTATGGCCGAGACCACTGCTGCCGTATCGGCATACCCGGAAAGCACTATTCTTACAGTATCAGGCCAACGTTCATAGACCGTTCGTAGAAAATCCACCCCATTGACTCCAGGCATTCTGTAATCTGATATGATCAGTTGAATATCTGGATTTTTCTCCAGAACATCCAGCCCTTCACTTCCGGATGTTGCAGTAATAATCTCATAGTCATCATCAAGAAAAACTCGTTTCAGAGATTTAAGAACATTTTTTTCATCGTCGACAAAAAGAATTTTCACCTGTTCTTCCACGTCATATCTCCTCTCAGTCCTATTCTTTAATCCCCCCTTCTCCCTTTAAAAAAGGGGAGGCAGTACTTTTCTTCACTCTTCATAATTCACACTTCCTTAACCGGCAGTCTCACAGTAAACGTAGTGCCTTTTCCCAGTACACTTTCGACAAAAATATCTCCATCATGTTTTTTAACTATGTCGTAGGTGATGCTAAGCCCTAGGCCTGTGCCCTTGCCGACCTCCTTTGTGGTAAAGAAAGGCTCGAATACTTTGTTTAACTCGTCATTCGGAATTCCATGGCCGGTGTCTGAGACAGAGGCAAAAATAAAACCATCTTCGTGCCACGTCTTGATTTTGATATCCCCCTGTTTTTCTATGGCGTGAGCAGCATTTACAAGAAGGTTCATGAAAACCTGGTTAAGCTGCTGTGGATAACACTTGGTCAGAGGAAGCTCTCCGTATTCTTTGGTCAGTGTAGTCTTGTACTTCAACTCGTTCCAAACTATTGTTATAGTGCTTTTAATGCATTCGTTAATATCTACATGCTTTTTCTCGGCCTCATCCACTCTTGAAAAACTTTTAAGGTTCTGCACTATTCTTCTTACCCTGTCAGCGCCGTCAAGAGATTCTTTTATCAAATCTTTTATGTCGTCAACTATATAATCAAGTTTCAGTTTCTTTTTTGTGCTATTCAATTGTTCAAGCTCTTCTACGGCCTTAAGGGATTCCAGTGCTTCGGCCTGTGCATCGATAAACTCAACCAGCCTCCGGACATATTTTTCAAGAGTGCCTATGTTGCTGGATATAAAGCCCATGGGATTATTAATTTCGTGCGCAACACCGGCCGCAAGCTGGCCGATAGATGCCATCTTGTCCTGTTGCAAAATCTGCGTTTGCGTATTCTTAAGCTTTTCATACGCATCCTCAAGTTCCCTGTTTTTCAACTCAAGAATCTGCATCATGTTATTGAATTGATTGCCGAGCTGATATATCGGATCGAAGTCAGACTGCTTCAACTCAGGCTCCGAATATCTGACTTTGAAATCTTTATCATCCGCAACTTGCTGTATAAGAAAGGATATTTCACTAAGCGACTTTTGAAGTTTGTTACTGTTTTTATCTATTTCCATATTTTTATATTCAAGCTCTTCCATTACGTGTTTCAGCTCAGTGGAGTCATGCAGAGTTATCACAATGCCGGAAACTTCATAATCAGAAGCTTTTGTATATGGATACGATCTAAAGACAAACCATCTTCCTGTACGCTCATGAAAAATCTCTGTTCCCTGTGCATCAAAAACATCTGGATTCATGCCATTCTCGCGAAGCAGAGACTCCCAATTTTTACCTATAATTTTATTGTATGTTGTTCCGATTAATTCTTTAACGGCTGTATTACATCTTTTTAACCTGCCATTTCCATCGGCAAGAATAACCATATCGCCCATGCAGTCCATGGTTCTTTCCCACTCGCCCTTAGCGATTTCCATCTGTTTGAAAACTAAGCTTAGCTCCTCATGTTTATCAAAAATTTCTTCCTGTTTTGCCCGCAACTCATTTTCCGTGCGTTTCCGTTTAGTGATATCATGTGCAACCATCACTGCACCGAAGTATGCATCTCCCTTATATATGGATAAGGCCCGGACCTCAAAATCAAGATTTTTGTAAGTTATTTCACTCAAATAATGATTCTTTTCCCCGTCCTTAAATGCCTGAAGGATCTCATTGACTTTTTTGCGGGTGGGACCTTTATGGAAATTCACAACCGGTTTGCCGGCAATATCCGAAGTTTTTACTCCAAAGATATTTTCAGCCGATTTGTTCAAAATTACCACATTATCGTCTGAGTCGGAAAGAGCTATTCCGTCATCAATGCCGTTAATAAGCGATTCAAGACGAGATTTTTCTGTGAGTATTGTATGCTGAGAATTGGCAAGCCTGGCCGCCATTTTGTTAAAAGAATCGGCAAGTTCTCCTATTTCATCTTTTGATTCCACCGGAACACGAACAGAAAAATCTCCGTCTGCAAGCTTCTGTGTGAGCCTGGAAAGTGAAACTACGGGATTTATAATTTTTTTGGCAAAAAAGTAAGCAACAACAAGTGTTAAGAGTTCAATAGCGATACCTAAGATAATTGCATGACGCCTTAATGCAGCAATAGGAGCAAATGCCTGCTTCTCACTGATTTCAACCAGCAGGGTCCAGCCGTTGTCCGGCAGACATATGGATGCCCCTATTACCTCGTCGCCTCTATAATTCTTATAGGTCGAGGTGGTTTCCCTGCCGTAGCTGCATTCAAGCACAGGCAATGTTGTAACCATCTGTTTCATGACTTTACCACCGGCAAGTGATGGTGTAATCAGAAGTTTTTTCTTGTTTACAAGGTAAATATCAAGATTCCTTCTGCTGCCTAGGTTGCCACTTATTGCTCCTTTTTTTACCTGATACTTTCCAGAGAGTATCAGGTCCATCTCAACAGTATTATAGTAATTGACAATAACGCCCAGAAAAACATTGTTTTCCCTGCCAATGAGGGGTGCGGAGACGACAATCTTGTATGGACGCTCTGAACCGGCAAAGTGCAGTGAGCTATGCACGTCACCCATGTAAACACCTGCTCTGCCCTTCACAAAATACTCATCCATTGACTCGTCCTTTCCTATCTCACGCTCATCGGTTGAAGCGATCACCTGGCCGGTCGAGTTAATAACCAGGATTAGCTGTGTATGTTCATCCAGGGGTATCTTGCTCAGCCTCAAATGTGAATTCAAGGATTTTTGAAACTCCTGAAAGCGGGTATTTTCTGCGTCGAGGGCCTGCATTGTCTCTACGGTGTCAAGGATGAACCTGTCGGAGGAGAAATCCATAGCCCTGTCTTTGACTGTCTTGAAAAAACTGTAAATATGCCCTTTTTTGCTTTCCGCTAACGGAACCAAGTAGTGCAAGGCTTGCTGCTTAAGCACTAACTTGGCAGAGGAATAGCTCAAGTAGCCCAGCGTAATAATCGGGATAAAAACTATAAATATAAAAGCTGTGATGAATTTAGCAGTGAGTCTCATTTTTTTACCTGTGCCCTGACAATTTTATTTTAGTGTCGGCAACCCGGGTTGTAGCAACACCATATACCTCCACCGGCTCTTCCTTCTCGGTTTTAGGTGCTCTACTCTAAAGAATTATTCTCCTACGGCAGACAAGAACTGGCGGTAGTGGCGATCCCTTTGATCTCCATCATTATCAGGGATAATACAGGACTCGTGATCACACTTACAGATACGGCAGTAGCAGATGTCGGGAACCCTATGATTACCTTCAAATCACTGATCACAAAGTACATTCTCATAGGGCTTATCTTCCTAGTAATTATTGGCTCTTACATCTCTATATCCCTTTGGTTCACAAAGCAAATAGAGGATGACGCGCGAAAAATTAATCTTGCCGATTCTGAAAGAATACGCAGCTTTGAGATTGCATGGTTGATGAATGAGGCAGAAAAAGAGACAGATAAAAAACGTATAAACACTCTGAATTATTTAATTTCAGAGAAAATATCGGAATTTGAGGAAGCTCTTTACGCCTTAAGGGATGGGAGCCAAAAACATGAAATCGGCAAGCCATCCCGCAAAGATGAGCATGTTATCTCCCCGCTCAAAAAGCTTATTGATACATGGGAACATAGGATGAAGCCGATAATTACAAAAGCTGTGGAAGGGAAACACTCCTTAGCGCTTAAAGAATATAACCTTATGATTATTAATTATGTCGATGACATTAACCGCTTTACCGAGCATCTTGTGAGCGATTATGAGAGAGATTCCGGCATATATAAAAAAATTAGTATAAGCATAATGTTTCTATCTGTTATCTCATTTATTTCATTTGTATTTTTTATCAGGCAGACCCTTGTTAAGCCACTCTGGCAGTTAAGAGATGCGGCAAAAGAGGTTGAGAAGGGGAACTTTGAGGTCAGAGTCGATTCGGTAAGACAGGATGAAATAGGCAGGCTCGGCAATGCCTTTAATAACATGGCTCGTACATTAAGCTTTCTTTTTGATGATAAAGAAAAGAACATGGAGAATATCGCCGCTCTTGCCTCGTTTCCTGAAAAAACACCGCATCCTGTTGTGGAGTGCGATAAAAACTACAATATTACCTACATTAATCCGGTAGCCCAAAGAGTTATAAAAGAGTTGAAAATTAAAGATGCTGAAATCATGCCAGCCAATCTACCGACAATAGTGAAGGATTTGGAGTCAGAGGGGAAAGAAAGCACATACGCTGAAGTAGATATCGGCGGTACTATTTTAGGGGAGTATATTCACCTTATTCCCGAGAAAAAGGCTCTTAGAATCTATGCCTATGACATTACCGAACGCAAACTGGTGGAAAAGGCGCTAAAGAAACACAGTGAGGAGATGATGGCCCTTGTTGATGCCTCTAATGTTATTAGCGCAGAGTCGGTTACGGGTAATGTTTACGATGCCATCTGTAATATCGTGGTTCGTGACTTCGGATTAAAGATGGCATGGCTGGGGTTTATCGAAGAAGGAAGCTATGATGTAAAACCTGTTGCACACGCAGGCTTTGAAGAGGGATATTTATCCAGCATAACAGTTAAATGGGATGATTCTCCAGAAGGAATGGGGCCGACCGGTATGGCTATAAAGACAGAAAGCCCACAGTTGATGAATAACATCACTACAGACCCTCGATATGCTCTCTGGAATAATGAGGCAATTGAGAGGGGGTATCAATCCTCAATGGCCGTACCGCTTTTGTCTTCAGACTCTCATGTAATAGGAGTCTTTAATACTTACAGCGATGAACCACAGTTTTTTACAAAAGACAGAGTAAGGCTATTTCGGGTACTAGGAAACCAGATAGCCACTGCTACCGAGAATGTAAAATTGGTAGAAGGACTCGAGGAGAAGGTGAAAAAGAGAACAGCCGAACTTGAGTTGGCAAAGTTAGCGGCAGAGTCAGCCAACAGGACCAAAAGCGAATTTTTGGCAAATATGTCTCACGAATTAAGAACGCCTCTTAATGCGATTATCGGTTTTTCCGATCTTATGCTTCAAGGTATCACAGGCAAGCTTTCAGAAAAACAGGCGAGATATGTTAATGATATATTCGAAGGCGGCGCTCACCTTCTTTCACTGATAAATAATATCCTTGATCTAAGCAAAATAGAGACAAGAAAACTACAACTTGAACATTCTACTGTGGATGTAAGACTGCTTATTAACAGAAGCCTTATGTTTATCAAGAAAAAGGCGCTGAAGCAAGGTATGAAAATAGATGTCGAAATAGACAAAAATATTGATGTGTTTGAAGGAGACCAGAAGAGACTGAAACAGGTGCTGGTAAACCTGCTGAGTAACGCGGAGAAATTCACGCCTGCAAATGGCACGATAAAGATAAGAGCGTGTATTCTCCATAGCTCAGAATTTCAATCCCAAACCTCTACACCCAAAGAAGACTTTATTCAGTTAAGTGTCGAAGATTCAGGTATAGGTATCTCTAAGGAAAACCTTAATAATATTTTTAAGCCGTTTGAACAGATCGAGAGTTCTTACAGCAAAAAGTATAAGGGGACAGGGCTCGGGCTAACCCTCTGTAAAAAAATAATTGAGGCGCATAATGGCGAAATATGGGCCGAAAGCGAACCGAATAAGGGTAGCAGGTTTATTGTCAGGTTACCTTTGAAACAAGGAAGTGTAAGAGCAGCAGGTTTATTGTCGGAATATATTTGAAGCAAGGCGTGTAAGAAAAGGGAGATGATAATGGAGAATATAATTTTCAAGGGAAAGACCCCAACTATTCTTATAGTTGATGATGAAGAAAAGAATGCAAATCTTTTTAAGGATTTTTGTGAAAATATCGGGTATAAAACAGTTATTGCCAACAACGGATACGAAGCGGTGGAGTACAGTTATCTGCATATGCCGGATCTAATACTCATGGATGTGATGATGCCTGGAATGAACGGATTTGATGCAACAGAACAGATCAAAGCCCAAGAAACAACTAAACATATACCGATTATAATTCTAACAGCACTTGATGAAAGGAGTGACAAGCTTACAGGTATATCAAAAGGAGCAAACGATTTTCTGATAAAACCGGTAGATCTTCAGGAGTTGTCACTACGTATTAAAAACAACCTTAAAATAAAGGAGTATCATGACTTTCTGGAAAATCATAATATAATCCTTGAAGCACAGGTTGCAACTAGGACAAAGCACTTACAGACTGCTCTCGATCAATTGGATGATGTATACCGAAAGGTAAGAGAGGGATATATCGAGACTGTTTACCGTCTTACTCTTACATCCGAATATAAAGACGAAGACACCGGCGTTCATATACGAAGGGTTGGTTTTTATACAAAAGAACTTTCTATCGCTATGGGTATGGACGCAGAATATACGGAAACCATAAATTATGCATCCCCTATGCATGATATCGGCAAGGTAGCTATTCCTGACAATATTCTACTTAAAAAAGGACATCTTTCCCGTGATGAATTTGAGGTTATGAAGATACATACCACAATCGGCGCAAAGATACTGAGAGGCTCAATGTCGCCTTACCTGAAGATGTCGGAAGAAATTGCGCTAAGCCATCACGAAAGGTGGGACGGAAAAGGCTACCCCGCAGGTCTTAAGGGGGAAGCAATACCTATATCAGGCAGAATGATGAATATTGCCGACCAATATGATGCTCTTAGAAGCAAAAGACCCTACAAGCCTGCGCTTGATCAGGAAACCGTTGTAAAGATAATTACAGAGGGTGATGGAAGAACTGTACCGGAACACTTTGATCCGCAAGTTCTTGATGCCTTTAGAAAATCATCCGAAAAATTCAGGGAAATTTACGATACTTACAGAGACGACACAGAACTTATTTAATTAGACTCTGTCCATAAATTCAGTCTCTCTATCTGTCATTCCGGCAGTTCTTAAGCCGGAATCCAGTCTTTTCAATGAGTTCTGGATGCCCGATTAAAGACTTCGGGCATGACAAAAATAAAAAAAGGCAATTTATGGACAGACTCTAACTAGTATTAATTGGGTTTGTTGGTGCCTTTTTGGGCAACCACGGGGGGGATTGTCCCTACTACCCATGCTTCTGCTCGAACTCTTCCATAAAACCGATCAGGGCATCAATTCCTTCTTCAGGCATGGCGTTATAAATGGATGCACGCATGCCGCCTACAGAACGGTGTCCCTTCAGTGTTACCAGTCCTGCTGCCTTTGCCTCTTCAAGAAAGGTTCCATCAAGCCCGGAATTTGAGAGAGTAAACGGTACATTCATGCGGGAACGGCTCGACGACTCGGTTGGACAGTCGTAGAAAACACTGTTATCAATACATGAGTAAAGTTTTTTTGCCTTTTTGATATTTATTTTTTCGATTTCAACAAGGCCTCCTTTTTTCTTAATCCACTCAAAAACAAGGCCGGCAATGTAAATGCCATAGGTTGGAGGAGTATTGAACATGGAGTTGCCTTTAACATGGGTTTCGTAGTTGAACATGGTTGGAGTAACATCAGCAGCATTGCCCACCAAGTCCTCACGAATAATTACTATTGTAAGTCCACTGGGACCGATATTTTTCTGTGCACCCGCATAGATAATTCCAAAGCGCGATACGTCAAAAGGCCGCGATAGAATATTAGAAGATGCATCGGTCACAAGGGGAACATTACCTGTATCAGGGGTGTATTGGAACTCTGTGCCGAAAATTGTGTTATTAGAAGTCATGTGGCAGTAGGCAGCCTCAGGGTTTAACCGAAGCTCACTCGCCTCGGGCACGCGGTTAAAATTGACATTTTCAGAAGAAAAAGCAGTATTGACCTCACAGTACCGCTTTGCTTCAGCTATCGCTTTTTTAGACCACATTCCAGTATGAATATAGTCGGCATCTGTCTTGCCTTTTAATAGGTTTAAAGGAACCATTGCAAACTGGCTGGAGGCTCCTCCTTGCAGAAACAATACCTTGTAATTATCCGGTATCTGCATTAAGTCGCGGAGGCCGGCCTCCGCGCGATCGAAAATATCCATAAATTCCTTGCTTCTGTGGCTCATCTCCATGACAGACATACCGGAACCTTTATGGTCGATCATTTCGTCCCTGGCTTTCTCAAGCACTTCAAGTGGCAGGGCGGCAGGCCCGGCGCTGAAATTGTAAACTCTTGACATTATTTTATCTCCATTTTTTTAAGTTCTTCTTTGGCCCTGATGCTCAACTCGGAACCAGGGCCCGCGCTGATTGCTTCAGTAAAATGTTTCCTGGCCTTATCTGTTTCGCCACGCTTCTGGTAAAGCATTGCAAGCTCAAAATGCGCATCCACGTATTTTGGAGCATGTTCAACCAGCATCTCCAGTTCCCTTATTGCTCTAGAATCATTGCCTAAGCGGATGTAAGTAAGAGCCAGGTTATAACTTGCCTGCGGTATCGGTCTGCGCATAAGTGCTCTTTTAAGTGTTTTAATGGCAGCACTGTAATCGCCCTTCATCATGTACGCTTGTCCCATGTTGTTTAACGCGAACTCCGGGGTAATATATAATGGATTTTCTAGCGCTTTGATGCAAGATGCTATGGATTCATCCCATTTTTTCATTGCATTGTACGTCAAGGCCATGTTGTTGTACGCCTCGGAGAAGTTTGGGTCTATCAGTATAGCTTTCTGATAAATCTCCAGGGCCTGATCATATTCACCAAGCAAGAAATAAACATATCCGAGCATGTTTAGAGAATCTTTGTTTTTAGGGTCTTCGGCTAAAGATTTTTGAAAGGCCAAAAAGGCGTCTTGCAGCCTGTTCTGGTTAATATAAGTCGTTCCAAGCATATAGTGCGCGTTTGATCTTTTGACAGCTTTGGCAGACACGGCGCCACCTGCGCATCCGAAACTCAGTACACTTATTGCAAGTATTACAAACAGAACAATTTGCAGGTAATTGCGAGGTAGAAATATTTGAAAGAATCTTGTTTTATGCAAATTGAACAATTTGTCGTTACTTATCATTATTTTCATAGTTGTTATATCCGCATAGCTTTTCGCACGACTTCCATTGTCTGGGATGCAATAGTGGTTGCCTTCCGGCTGCCCTCGCTGGCTATAGATGCCAGATGCTCGGGATTTTTTATAAGATCCTGCCTTTTTGTGTAAATAGGTTCAAGAATATTAAGAATGTGTGGAATAAGAATTTTCTTGCAGTCTATGCATCCGATTCTTGCTGTTCTGCATCCCTCGGCACAACTGCTGCGTTCATCATCAGTCGAAAAGATTTTGTGCAGATCAAACACAGGACAGATATGTGGATCACCCGGGTCGGTACGCCTGGCTCTGGATGGATCTGTTATCATGGTTTTTATTTTCTTATCTACAACCTCTGGTGGGTCGGATAGATATATACAGTTATCGTAGGATTTGGACATCTTTCGTCCGTCAACGCCCGGTACCTTGGGGAATTTTGTTAGCAGTCCCTCCGGCTCCGGCAACACGTTCCCATAGAAATGGTTGAAGCGGCGCGCTACTTCTCTGGTGATTTCAAGATGCGGAAGCTGATCGACTCCGACAGGTACGTAAGTCGGCCTGTAGGTAAGAATATCAGCTGACTGGAGAAGCGGATACCCCAGAAATCCATAAGTCCCTAAGTCCTTACCGCGAATCTCTTCCTGTTTTTCCTTATAGGTAGGCACTCTTTCCAGCCAGCTCAAGGGGGTAATCATGCTGAGCAGAACATGCAACTCCGCATGCTCTTTAACCATTGATTGAATAAAGATGGTAGAGCGTTCAGGGTCAAGTCCTGCTGCAAGCCAGTCAGCCAGAACATTATATATATTGTCTTTAAATGCCGATGTGTCGGCGTAGCCTGATGTTAGAGCGTGCCAATCGGCCACAAAGAAAAAACAATCATATTCATCCTGCAAATGTACCCAGTTTTGAAGCGCTCCCACCAGATTGCCAAGGTGAAGCCGACCGCTTGGCTGCATTCCGGAAAGAACACGTTTTTTGGGAGGAGTCTTCATATCAGTCTGCCTATCCATTCGAGAATTCCGAACATAAAATTCGCCGGACAACCCACAATATAGCGTGTGAGTCCGGTGAATATAAGAGCAATTAAAATAAAAAAACCATAAGGCTCTATTTTCGAAAACGAATATGCCTGCTTGGGTGGTAGAAAGCCCATGAGTACCCTGCCGCCATCCAGCGGCAGAAGCGGTATCAGGTTAAACATCGCCAGGTAAACATTCCACAAAATGGCTGTCTTAAGCATCAAGCCTAACGGGAGGAGAACCGCAGTACCGACCTGCATGTTTAAAGCATGTTGCACGAATCTAAAAAGGATGACACTGATTACGGCAAGCAAGATATTGGCAACTGGGCCTGCGGCTGCTGATATCGCCATGTCACGTCTAGGGTTTTTGAAGTTGTTTGTTGTTATGGGCACAGGCTTGGCATAGCCAAAGAGTACGGGACTTCCTGTAGCTAGGAGCATAAGCGGTATCAGGACGGTTCCTACAGGGTCTATGTGTGGCAAAGGGTTAAGTGTAAGCCTGCCCAGCATGCGAGCCGTAGGGTCTCCAAGCTTATCGGCCACATACCCGTGAGAAATCTCGTGAAGGATAATGGAAAACAAAAGAGGAAGCGCGTTTATGGCTATCTTCTGAATTATGATTGTAGTATCCAAAGTATGTCTGTCCTGCCTGGTGGGAGAATTAGCGGTAAGTCAGTATGAAATATAAATTTTCAGTCGGCAGGATGTCAAGGAGCAGGGATAATTACATGGTTTCATCCCTACTTTATTTGTTTGCTTTTGAGGGCCTAATCATGGTATTTTTGTAGATAATAGAGTGGGTGAGTCCCCACTCTTTTATTTTATAAGGATCTATGTTCAATTGTCGTTAACAGAAAGAATAACCGATATTATCGAACCTGTCATTCGGTTCAGAAAGCTTGAACTTGTGGACGTAGTTTTTTTCAAGGGCTCAAGCAGAGGCGTACTTAAGGTTACCATTGACCATGATCTTGGAGTTGGTATAGATGATTGTACAGCCGTAAGCCGTGAGATCTCCGCCCTGCTGGATGTAGAGGATATAGTACCAGGAAGCTATGCTCTGGAGGTTTCTTCGCCAGGACTTGACCGTCCGCTTAAAAGCCTGGAGGATTTTATGCGTTTTGCTGGTAAAGTGGCCAAGGTGACCATGGCTGAACCGGTAAGTGACAAGAGATCCATTGTTGGACGGATCTTGCGTGTGGAAGGTGAGAGCGTTGTATTGGAATCTGATGGAGATATCGCCATTGCCGTTCCTTTTAATAAAATTAAAAAGGCCAGGCTGGAAGTCGAGTTTTAGCCCAGTTGCAGTAGGAGGCATATATGAGCCGTGAATTGATACAATTTATTGAACAGATAAGTCGGGAGAGAGGTGTTTCCAGCGATGTTCTTCTGGAAAACCTTGAGGCGGCGCTGGAGTCTGCCGCTCGTCGGAAACACCAGGCAAGAAGCGATATCAGCGTTAAGATAAACCCTACAACAGGTGAAATAACAGCACATTCCATTCTGACAGTAGTTGAAAGTGTAGAGGATGTTAAAAGCGAGATAAGCTATGAAGATGCTTGTGGTGTAGACCCAGACGTGGAACTTGGGGATACCTTGGAAGAAGAATTGAAACTCGAGGATTTCGGGCGTATCGCCGCTCAGACGGCCAAGCAGGTTCTTTTCCAAAAGGTGAGGAATTCTGAGCGCGATGTTATCTACTCTGAATACAAAGACCGCGTAGGCGAAATTGTAAACGGCACAGTAACACGCCGTGAAAAAGGGCTTATTTTTATCAATATAGGTAAAACAGAAGGAATCTTACCTATCAGGGCCTCTATTCCTGGTGAAAGCCTCAGACGTGGTGATATGGCAAGAGCGTTTATTGAAGATGTAAAACTCACACCCAGAGGCCCCAGCATCCAGCTTTCGAGAACCAGGCCTGAATTTGTTTCAGCGCTTTTCAGAATGGAAGTTCCTGAAATATCAGAGGGCATAGTCGAGATTATAAATATAGTTCGTGAGCCAGGTGATCGTACCAAGATGGCCGTCACCTCAAAAGACCGCATGATTGACCCTGTTGGAACATGCGTAGGAATGAAAGGAACCCGCGTTCAGTCTATTGTGCGAGAGTTAAGAGGAGAAAAAATCGACATCATTCCCTGGACTGGTGATCTAAAACTTTTCATTTCCAAATCTCTTTCTCCGGCTACTATAGACAGAATAGCTGTCAACGAAGAGGAAAAATCAGCCATGGCAATAGTGGAGGAAAGTCAGCTTCCCCTGGCCATTGGCAGAAGAGGCGGTAATGTACGTCTTGCAATAAAGCTTACGGGTTGGCAGATCGATATAATAAGTGATAAGGAATATGAGCAAATTCGAAACGATCAGATAGAAGAATCTATAAGAAGAGAGACCGAAGCCAGCGAAGAAACGTTGAAAGAAACATTGGAAGAGACATTGGAAGAGACAGTTAAAGAGGCTGAGAGCGAAGAAGATGTAAAGGAAAAAACTCCGACAGAAGATGTTTCAGACAACCTAGATGAAGTTATTAAGACGGAAGAAACGGCTGAGGCGTAAAAAACTGACACTTTATTAAACTCTCTGGAGGTCGACATGATGTTGGATCGTATCAGGCGGGATCTTGAAGAGGGCCTCAACACTTTTAAATGGGCAGGACGATTTCTGGCGAAACGCGTCAAAGTTGAAACCTTGATCACTAAGGTTGTTTACGATAGCAGAAAAATACAGAAAAAGATCGATGCTAAATACCTTGAACTGGGTGAAAATATTTTTGAGCTTCGTGACGATAAAACAGCTATTCAAAAGGCTGAAGTTAGTAATATCATATCGGAAATAGAATCCCTAAAGAAAGATCTCGATCTGCATTTGAGCCGGGCAAAGGATCTGGGAGACGATCCATTGGAGAGTGCCAAACACGGTGACGCTCTCCTCCCACCTCCTCCGGAAGACTGATCCTAAGGCCGATGATAATTGACGAGGCTACGCCTGTTTATTTACTGATATTTATTTTCGGTGCTGTAATCGGTTCGTTTCTGAACGTCTGCATCCACCGAATTCCCATTGGTATTTCTATAGTAACTCCGCCTTCTTCGTGTCCTAACTGCGGCAAACATATTAGTTTCTACGACAACATCCCTGTTCTGAGCTACCTGATCCTTGGTGGCAGGTGCCGCAAGTGCAAAACGTCCATTTCATTTCGATACCCCTTTGTGGAAGCCTTAAACGGCGGACTATGGACAGCTCTTATCTTGCGTTTTGGTTTTCAGTGGTCCACAGTTGTTTATGCTGCCCTGGTATCATCACTTCTGGTGATAACATTTATAGATCTGGACCACCAAATCATTCCTGACAGAATTTCTATCCCCGGCATTCCCATAGGAATTCTGCTTGGCTCACTGATTTTAGTAGATCCGTTTTTAAGAACTTCGGCTCTTGGTTGGGAAAACAGCCTGATAGGTGCAGCTCTGGGGTTTGGTCTTTTCTATGCAATTGCTATCTTAAGCAGGGGAGGGATGGGTGGCGGAGATATTAAGCTCATGGGTATGTTAGGTGGCTTTATCGGGTGGAAAGGAGTGCTGCTTACAACATTTTTCGGGAGCCTTTTCGGGTCGATTGTCGGCCTGTTCCTCGTTGTCTTTAAAGGTGGCGGTAGAAAAAGTAAGGTGCCTTTTGGTCCTTTTCTTGCCGGAGGAGCTCTTCTCTCGCTATTTTTCGGCCAGGAAATTCTCGGATGGTATCTCTCCCATGGATGGCGCTAATATCCCACAGAATTTTTTATTCCTGACGTATTTTCTTCTAGTTGTAGTTTGTATCCTTCTTTATTTAGGCATTCGTTTCTATGCTTCTTCACGACGTAAATCAATAACTGGAGAACAAAAGCCGGATGGACGTCAACCAGTGGAGTTTGTGGTTGATACATTCAAGGAACTGGTAGCAAAGTTAAAGGAGAAGGAACGTGAGCTGGAAGAACTCAGGTCACGGGCCGAATACAGAGCTGATACATACGAATCCTATAACGAAAATATCCTACAGAGTGTTCCTAGCGGAGTGATAACATTTGACGTGGAGGGTAGAATAGTTACAGTCAACAGGGCCGCAGCTGAAATTCTTCATATCCAGGCAGACGAGTTAATCGGTGAGTCGGCTGTAACCCTGGGGCCTGCTATTGCCGCTATTTTGAAAAACCCTGAATCTGCCCCCAGTGAAAGAAAAGAGGCTACCTTTGAAACCCGGGACGGACACAAGCTGTGGCTTGGATTTTTCACTTCTATACTAAAAGGAAGGGATGGGCGAAAGCTAGGGATTATTCTTGGGTTTACCGATCTTACCGAAGTAAGGCTTTTAAGGGAAAAAATAGAACTTCGGGAACGGCTTACCCACCTGGGTGAGGTGTCTGCCGGTATCGCCCATGAGCTTCGAAATCCCATGGCTGTAATTGCGGGATACGTGCAGATGCTGGATGCAAAGACCCCAGACAACGCTCCCGGCAAGCAGGCGATGCAGGCGATACAAAAAGAAATCAGCGGCATGAACAGGGTAATAACCGATTTTCTTCAGTTTGCGCGGCCTACTGAGCTGAATTCCACGTCACTGGATCTAGCCGAAATTATTCCAGACCTGTTGAGAGCAACCCTTGCTGAAGAGAGTGTTATTAAAGTTGAGCTGGAGCTTACAGCGGATGTTCCGGTTAGAGGAGATGAGGTTCTGCTAAGGCAGGCGCTGGTAAACTTGATCCGAAATGCAGTCGAAGTGATGCCGAAGGGTGGAACCGTTACTATTACGTCTGTTCTTAAAGGAGAAGGGGTGCTTGAACTTAAGATTCAGGATACGGGGACAGGCATTCCAGAAACAATTCGTGATAAAATATTTATTCCTTTTGTAACAGAAAAAGCCGAAGGAACTGGGCTTGGCCTAGCAATTGTTCATAAAATCATTGTTCTACACGAGGGAACCATCGAAGTGCAATCAGGTGACCAGGGAACCACTTTTACAATAAGAATTCCGGTGGCAGAAAAAGTATCTTCCATTTCCTGATTATCTTGGAACTGTGAATATTTGTAAATTTGTAATTGTAATTACAGTCAGTGATGCTGTTGTACTGCCGCTTTGCTGCCACGTTGTTCCATCCAGTTAAAAAATGCCATTAAAATTCCCACTGCAAAGAACCCGCCTGTTGGCATAATCATAATAAGAAGCGGTTTGAAATCCAGCAGCGCATAGCCCCAAACACTTCCTTTACCCAGAAGTTCGCGGAAAAAGCTAAGTATAACCAGGGCTACTAAAAATCCTATTCCCATTCCTATTCCATCAAACATGGAGGGGATAAAAGTGTTTTTGCTTGCAAAAAGTTCGGCTCTGGCAAGGATTGACGCAAATGCAACAATTAGCTGGATGTAAAGACCCATCTGGGCGTAAGCCTCACGTGCAAAGGCCGCCATAGACATATCAACAACCGAAACCCAACCGGAGATAACCAGCATAAAAACAGGAATTCTAATTTTGGGATGTATAACATTTCTCATCATCGAAATAGTTACATTTACCATAACCTGTACAAACATCACTGCCACACCCATAAGAAAACCGTTTTTTACGCTGTTTGTAACAGCAATAGAGGGGCAGAGACTGATAGCGAGCCTGAAAATAGTATTTTCGGTAAATATTCCGTTTTTGATTAATTCCCAATTGGTCATCTTAATGCCCCCCCTCTTCATGTTCCCCGGTGTCTGCCTGGGTTTTCCCAGATAACACATCGGAAAGCATCTGTACTGCCGGCTTTACTCCAGCTTCGGTAACAGCCCGACTGGATATGGTTGCGCCTGAGATCGCCTGCACGTATTTAGAATCCCCATCCTTTACCACTTTAAGTGTTTCAATGGTCTTGCCCTTAAACTGGTCTTTAAAATAATCTCGCTCGATTTCATCACCCAAGCCCGGGGTTTCACCATGGTGTAATATATTAATCTTCTGCACCACTAGGTCGGTGTTCACAGAAACAAGTATACTTATATAACTTGAATATCCTTTACCGAATGTTTCGATTATATAACCGACTGTTTTGTCTCCTGTTTTAGCCTCATAATACGCAGCATGTTTTCTCTTATATGGGGACCAGTCTCCAATTTTATCAATGCTGTCGGCCTTTATCATTTGCTTCAAGGCCTCTTCTTTTTCCTGTTTTGCTTTCTTAAAAATTATAGGAGATGTCTTTGCATATACCGTTGCAAGTATCAGCCCTCCTGCCATGTATATGATTACCAGGTTAGCGACTATTTTAAACATGTCCATACCTGTCATACCTTCTGTCTTTTGCTGGCTCATGCGGCAGCCTCCTTCTTCTTCTTGACCGAACCAAATGTTTTGGTCCTCATTCCACGGTCCAGAAGCGGGGCAAAACAGTTCATGATAAGAATGGCGAACATGACGCCTTCTGGGTATCCTCCCTTGAGGCGAATCAGCATTGTAAGCAGCCCGCAGCAAATACCAAAGACAATTTGAGCAGACCTTACGGATGGAGATGTCACATAATCAGTAGCCATAAAAAATGCTCCAAGCATCAGGCCGCCGGCCAGAACGTGAAACACCGGATCATTGCCGGTGAGCTGGGCAACAATAGCTACAGTGGCGATAAAGGAAACCGGTATGTGCCAGGTAATGTATCCTCGTATAAGTAAGAACACTCCGCCCAGAAGTATCAGTAAGGCAGAGGTTTCGCCAAGTGAACCAGAGACTCCTCCAAAAAGAAGGCTTTTATAAAGGTCAGTAGCACTTCCTCCAAATTGTTCAATAAGTGTCGACATGCCTTGAGATGTTGTTTCAGCAAGTTTGATTACGTTTAGCGGTGTGGCGGTTGAAACTACATCCATGGATGTGATCGACTTCACCGGATCCATCCAACTTGTCATCTGTTTTGGCCAGGAGATCAAAACAAAGGCTCTGCCGATCAGAGCAGGGTTGAATATATTATATCCAAGACCACCGAATAGGTGCTTTGTTATGGTGATTGCAACAAAGGAACCGACGATTGGAATATATAATGGAATATTTGCGGGAAGATTAAATCCCAGCAGAAGGCCGGTAAGGAAGGCGCTACCGTCTGTCAGTGTAACGGGTTTATCCATTATCTTTAAGGTAAGCGCTTCAAATCCGAGGCAGGATATTATTGTTACCGCCTGGACTATAAGTGAGCGCATACCAAAAAAATACACAGATGCGGCAAACGCCGGAACAAGGGCCAGGGTTACCAGCCACATTATACGTGCTACCGTTACCTCGCATTTTATGTGAGGACTTACCGAAACTACCAGCTTATGTTGTTCTTCACCCATTTTATCGCTCTACCTAACTCTTTCTATATCACTTCTTCTGCGCTAGGTTCATTTTCGCAAGCTTAATCCACTGTACGATCGGTCGTTTTGCCGGACAAATATAGGCGCATGTTCCGCACTCGAAACAGTTCATCAAATCATATTCTTTTGTGTCATCATAAAAACCGTGCTCTATCAGCAGGCTTAACATCGCAGGTTGAAGTCCCATTGGACATGCGTCAATGCATCTACCGCAACGTATGCAAGCCCCGTGTACGCTCACCTCAGATTCTTCAGGGGTAAGCGCTAAAAGGCCGGATGTTCCTTTTATCACCGGTGCCTCAAGGGTTGACTGGGCCATGCCCATCATAGGGCCACCAGCGATCACCTTGCCGGAGTCATACTTAAACCCTCCGCATTCCTCTATCAGTTGCGAAAGAGGCGTGCCGATTCTCACCATTAGGTTTTTTGGGTCGTTAATGCCCCGTCCTGTTACGGAAACAACCCTCTGAAGCAGGGGCCGACCATAACGTACAGCATCATAAATAGCGACAGCTGTGCCGACATTCTGGACAACAACACCTACATCCATAGGCAGTCCGCCAGCCGGAACCTCACGGTTAACTATAGCCTTGATCAGCATTTTTTCGGCCCCTTGAGGGTATTTAACCTTTAGGGAATAGACCTGTATCGAGTCATCACCGGCAACAGCGGCACTCATTGCAGATATCGCGTCCGGCTTATTATCTTCAATTCCTATGTATCCCTTGCTCACGCCTACGATCTTCATCAAGACCTTCAGACCTTCCACAACAGCCTCTGCCTGTTCCAACATCACCCGGTGATCGGCTGTGAGGTATGGCTCACACTCAGCGCCGTTTAATATTACATAGTCTATCTTCTTTTCTTTTGGCGGAGAGAGTTTTACATGAGTAGGAAAAGTTGCACCGCCCATACCGACGATGCCAGCATCTTTTACAAGGTTTTTTAGGGCTTCAGCTTCTAGTGAAAGGTAGTCTGGATTTTCTGATATCTCGTTAATCCAATCTTCCTTACCGTTGTTTTCTATAACGACCGAAAGAACATCACGGCCCATGGTATGAGGGAATGGTGCTATAGCCACAACTTTGCCGGAGACTGTGGCGTGAACCGGAGCTGAGACAAATGCATTTGCCATACCAACAACCTGGCCCTTTTTTACGCTGTCTCCAATACTTACAGTAGCCTGACATGGAGCGCCAATATGCTGACTAAGTGGAATGATTACACGCTTGGGTATTTTTGCGTCACATATAGCCTTGGTCGCAGTTAACTCTTTGTTACCTGGCGGATGTGTACCTCTTTCGAACGTACCTGTATTCAACAGTCAAGTGTCTCCAAGCAAGGTTTGTTTATTAAACAATAAACAGCAGAGCTATAGCAGACGTTAGAAGGTAAATTTTTTAAAAAAATCATCGAAAAATCTATCGAAAGTCCAACGTCTTAAGCCCGTGTTTTTTACCATTTATGAGTTTATTCTGTCAAGGTTTCGGTAAAATCAGATGAAAGACGAACGACGATAGAAAAGAGCTGAAATGAACCTAAAAAAGCCTAAAAAGACTTATTATGCACTTGACATGCTAAACAGGGCACTAGTACTATATAAAGTTTTAAAATTCTAAGGTGTCTTATATAAATCAGTGTTCTACACAAAATAATCAAGGAGTTATTTTATCAATGAAGGAACCATTTGAATTTTTTCACAGTATACATGCCATACCGCTTTACGTAACGCATGGCTGGTTGATAATGGGGTTCATACTGGCCATTGCCATTGTCGTGCGTGGGGCTATGGAGTTGAAGCCAGGCGGACTTCAGAATCTTGTTGAGTCTTTTCTTGACTTTTTTCTTGAACTTATTGAGGAGGCAATGGGGAAATATGGACGTAACGTTTTTCCGCTTATCGCTTCTCTTGGCTTGTTTATCCTGTTTGGAAATTTTCTCGGTCTTGTTCCCGGTTTCGGGGCTCCTACTTCGAATATAAACACAACACTGGCACTAGCTCTTCCTGTCTTCTTTTATACTCACTATTTGGGACTTAAGCATCATGGCGTCGGTTATATAAAACATTTTACCGGTCCGATGCTGGCGCTGGCGCCTCTTATGCTGCCTATAGAGCTGATCGGACATTTAGCCCGGCCTGTTACGCTTTCTGTTCGTCTTTTTGGTAACATGATTGCCAAACATTACATACTTGCAATTCTCGGTCTACTTTCTCCGTGGATTATCCCGAGCGCAGTTCTGGCGCTAGGGACTCTTGTGAGTGTTATTCAGGCATTTGTTTTTGTTTTATTAAGCACTCTTTATTTGGCAGGCGCGGTTGAACACGCGCATTGATCAGTATTTTTTAGTTAAAATATTTTTTTAGTTAAAATATTTTCGTTTGTTAAATCTCTAAAGAAAGGAGGACATGCTATGAAAAAGCATTCAGGTGTATTGTTTATTGTAACAATGCTTGTGTTAGTGGCTTCAACCGCTTTTGCAGCAGAAGATGGTGAGACAAGTCTTCACTCAATGGCTTACCTTGCCGCTGCTATTTCCATTGGTTTAGCTGCATTCGGAGCCGGCATTGGACAGGGCATCGGGCTTGGCAAAGCAGTTGAAGGTATTGCCCGTAATCCAGGCGCTGTCAGCAAGATCCAGACAGTACTTATTATTGGTCTGGCTATGATTGAGTCGCTTGCCATTTATGCTCTGGTGATTTCACTGATTATTCTATTTGTTAAGTGGTAAAAAACTTATAGTGCTGTAGAAGTAGAAACAATTATATCGTAATATTTTAACAGGGGCAGGGCCAGTCCCCCAGGACATGGTTTCAGCCCCTTTTTTAATTTCGTATTTCTTAATGACTTCCAGACAATGCTTCCTTTCCCGCATATCGATCCTGTCATTTTTCGAATAGGCCCGCTGGCGTTCAGGTGGTACGGGATGATGTACCTTCTTGGTTTCGGTGCATCTTTCCTGCTCATACGGTACCGCTTAAATCCAGAACGAAAGGTCTTGGAAAATGAACAGATTGAAGACCTTTTTTTTGCACTGGTTTTAGGCCTTATCTTGGGTGCCAGGGTTGGCTATATGCTTTTTTATGATTTTAAAGAAGCAATTTCTAATCCACTTATTATTCTTGCTATATGGAAAGGGGGGATGTCCTTTCATGGCGGACTTCTTGGGTCTACGGTAGCCGGTGTATGGTTCTGCCGCAAGCA